>CAYSKA010000214.1:0-1505 GCA_964431505.1 uncultured Oscillospiraceae bacterium | reverse complement strand
ATCATTGCCATTTTGGGCGGCATATATGCGATAAAAAGCGTCATTTGCCTTAAAAAGGCTTATAAGCTCATTACAGTAGTTCTCGTCGCTATGGGCAATCAAAAGGGAATGCTGCATCGTATACCTCCATTAGTTCATCGCATTATACATCCAGTAAGAATAAAGTGCGTAACCCCTCGTAGGATCATTTATAAACACATGTGTGACAACGCCTATCAGCTTGCCATTTTGTATTATCGGGCTCCCGCTCATACCTTGTACTATTCCTCCGGTAGCCTCAAGAAGCCTTTCGTCCGTAACCTTTATTACCATTCCCTTTGTAGCGGGATCGCTCTGATCATATATCTTTATGATTTCGCATTCATACTCATCTATCCCATTTCCATCTATCGTGGTCAAAATGGCTGCCCTGCCCGTTCTTGCCTCCTCAGGATAACCCAGAAGTATTCCGTTTGGATATAAAGGGTTTGACTCAACAGCGTCCAGCGTTCCAAACACGCCAAACTCACAGTTGGTATCGACGACGCCTATGCCATCTCCAGAGGTGCTAAACGTGCCCTTCAGCTCTCCTGGAATGCCTTTAGTTCCTTTTGATATTCCCACTATTCTGGAGTTTAGCAGCTTGCCTCCTCCTGTGGTTATAATCGAACCCGTATCCACATCGGTAATAGCGTGGCCAAGCGCCCCATAGCGGCCTGTCTCAGGCAGGCTGAATGTCATTGTACCCACCCCGGCGGAGTTGTCTCTTATCCACATGCCCAGCTTATACACCTTATCCGCTACATCATAAGCCGGCTGTATCGTACACTCCAGGTTTGCGCCATCCCTGACTATTGAAAGAACCAGCGGCCCTGTAACCCCGTTGCAAACCTGGCTTAGATGTTGGGCGTCTTTAATTTCAATTCCGTTTACTCTTGATATCACGTCTCCGGCCCTTACACCAGCCTCATATGCCGGATTTACGCTTCCGCTCTGTGTTATTACTTCGCCCAAACCTACCACAAGTACACCTTTGGTAGTTATATGTATGCCAATGGAATTGCCTCCAGGCATTACAAGTATGTCCCTGCGTTCCTTTACGTTTATTGTTTTAAGCGGTATTAAATTGAAAAAGTCTATTGTAATCGTACCTACGGTAGATCCATCCTCATAGCCCGAGTGTGCTCCAAGGACCTCGTCCCCGCTTTGGGACGCCTGTATCTCGTCGGTTCCCTGTACATAAAAGGGCGAGTCGATATTCAGTATATCATTCTGGATATCGCCGTCCCTGATATATATTTCATTTGGCATCGACCTTAGTCGTTCCATCTGCGGCCCATAGTTGTACAGACATATTATGGCGCATATTACGATGCCAAACGTTTTTAACAAACACAGCTTTGTTTTTTTCATACGTATACCTCGCTCCGGCCTTGAACGCATTAATCAACGCCCTTTTAATAAACTCATTCAGCTTTGTTACCAAAGCCGTCCTCACCGTTTTATAATCTGTCCGTAACTATAAT
>CAYSKA010000213.1:0-1556 GCA_964431505.1 uncultured Oscillospiraceae bacterium | reverse complement strand
CAAGAAATCTTTCGGCTATTCAATCAATAAAAAATAATAAAGGCATCGCCAGACAATGCGCGTTTGAGGCCCTTAGAACTTGCTTGCAATGGGATAGCGTGATATAATGTCGGGAATCCTTAGTTTGCGGAGGTATTAATAATGGCAAAATTAAGCGAAATACACTCAAAGCCCGAGGCATATGCGGGCAGCATTGCCGTTGAGGGCTGGGTAAAGACAGAGCGCCAGAGTAAATCCGTTGGATTTATTGAAATTACGGACGGTACTTCATTCCGTACGATTCAGATTGTTTATGAATGCGATAAGTTCCCACAGGAACTTTTGAAAAATATCAATACTGGCTGCGCAATATCGGCGCAGGGGGAGCTCGTTCTTACGCCGGACGCCAAGCAGCCCTTTGAAATACATGCATCCGTGATAGAGGTAATAGGGGAGTGCGATAACTCGTATCCTCTTCAAAAAAAGCGGCATTCGCTTGAGTTCCTGAGGACAATACAGCACCTTAGGCCGAGAACCAATACCTTTCAGGCGGTGTTCCGCGTTCGAAGCGTTGTAGCGCAGGCGATTCACAGGTTTTTTGATGAGCGGGGCTTCGTTTACGTACACACTCCGATACTCACGGCAAGCGACTGCGAGGGCGCTGGGGAGATGTTCAGGGTAACGACAATGGATCCGGTTACACCGCCCCTGACCGAGGATGGCCAGCCCGATTATTCGATGGATTTTTTCGCAACCCAGTCCAACCTCACCGTGAGCGGTCAGCTATACGGCGAGGCGTTTGCGCTTGCGTTTCGGGACATATATACGTTTGGGCCCACGTTCAGGGCCGAAAACTCCAACACCGCCCGCCATGCCGCCGAATTCTGGATGATAGAGCCGGAGATGGCGTTTTGCGACTTAAACGGCGATATGGACGTGGCCGAAGACATGATCAAATATATAATACGCGCGGTAATGGAGCGCTGTCCGGACGAGATTGAGTTCTTCAATAGCTTTGTTGACAAAGAGCTTGTAAGCAGGCTGAACAATGTCGTTGAATCCTCATTCGCCAGAATTACGTATACGGACGCTATAAAGGTGCTTGAGGAATCCAAGGTGGAATTTGCATATCCGGTCTATTATGGCTGCGACCTGCAGACCGAGCATGAGCGCTACCTTACCGAGCAGGTATATAAGAGGCCGGTGTTTGTTACCAATTACCCGAAGGAGATAAAGGCGTTTTACATGCGCCTTAACGATGATGGAAAGACGGTAGCTGCGGTAGACCTTTTGGTTCCTGGCATTGGGGAGCTGATAGGCGGTAGCCAGCGCGAAGAGCGGCTGGATGTGCTGAACCGGAGGATGGATGAGCTTAATCTCGATAAGGAAGCGTATGGCTGGTATCTTGAGCTGCGTAAATACGGCGGGGTAGAACACGCGGGCTATGGCCTTGGCTTTGAGCGCATGGTTATGTATGTAACCGGAATTACGAACATCAGGGACGTCCTTCCTTTCCCGCGCACGGCCGGAAGCCTGGTTATGTAGCAAAATTAATTGATACTGACAGAGGAGCCGGC
>CAYSKA010000212.1:0-1632 GCA_964431505.1 uncultured Oscillospiraceae bacterium | reverse complement strand
AAATATTGTAAAGCTATAGGGGGATTTAGTATGTGCGTTTTGTTGAGCTGCCTGGTCCCTCTTAATTTTATAGCTTTGGCATTTGCGATAACGAGGTTCAGATATAAATTATGAAGAAAGATGGCTTGAGTTATTAAAAGCTGATAAAGAAAGCTGATCATAGTTTAAAAGGGCGGCCTTTTAACAGGCCGCCGAAATAAATATACAAAATCATTCTACATACATATACCATTTCTCAATATTTCTAAGCGTATCGGGTTTACGAATGGACACGAGCCCTTGTATTTTGGAGTCATATACGATGCTGTCAAGCCTGAAGTAGAGCACCATAAACGGAAGCATATCGGTGAATCCAGATTGAAATGCGAAAGCCGCCTCGCGCAGGGAGGCTTCATCCTTGGCTTTTATTATGGAGTCGGCCATCAACGTCAGCTCGCTATTGTTATATCCGCCAAAGTTGCTATTGCCGTCCGGAGAGATGAAAGCGGACAGATCCAAGTCAAGTCCTGTTGTAAATCCAGCTAAGGCCAGGTCAAAATCGCCGGATCCAAGCATAGAAATGTAGTCCGAGCTGCTGCCGCTAACGGGAGCTTCCGGTGTATTTTGTACATCGTCCGTGCTAACAGGCTCATCGGTCGTGTCGGGATTATCGGTGCTATTAGGGTCGTCCGAGCCGTTTGGCGTAGAAGTCGGCTCTATAGTGGGCGAGGGGGAGGGGGTGCTTACATTTTCAGCGTAGTATGGCACGGAAACAATCTCAACGGCAATACCAACCTCCTTAAGATCGGCCGCGATGCGGCTAGCCGCATCGCTTCTCGTTGTGTTTTCTGAGTTCGTGCTTACAAGAAGCCTGAATTGCAGCTTGTTTGCCTGAGAGTCCTCCCTGATCCCATCGCCGTCCGCATCGGTCCATCCGGCCTCCTCAAGCAGCTGCGTGGAGCGCGCGGGATCATAGTCGTATATCTTATAAATGCTGTCGTATGCATATGAATCCGGAGCTATAGGTGCGTCGCATTCGCGCGCTTTATTCATATAGGTATTGGATATAAGGTTACTGCGGTTTATGGCGTATGCTATGGCCTTTCTAACATTTGCGTCGCTCAGGGCGCTGTTGTTAAAGTTAAAGATCAGCGTTTCCATGGACTGTGTCATAATATCAAGCACGGACGTGTCCGTTTCACCGCGATAACGGCCTGAGTACAGCGCTGATGTAGGCACCATATTGAGCTGTCCGGCGGAATAAGAGGCTAGCGCCGTCTCGTTATTATCCCTCGCTGCAAATATAACCTTTTCAATATAGGGCGCCTGCTTCCACCAGGATTGGTTTATTTCCAGAACCGTTTGCTCATCCGAAGCCGAGGTGGCCTTATAAGGCCCCGTGCCAATAGGCAGGCTTGAGGAGCCGCCGGCACTACTGACTATTGGGAACGTAAGCAGACATACGGGGCTAAGCCCTTCGTGGGTCATTGTAATTCTAACGGTGCGGCTGTCCACGGCCTCATAGCTTTCAATTTTCCTTATATTATAGCTGTAATAGCTTGTATCTCCCAGTTCGCTTAGGCTGTCAAGCGTATAGACAACGTCGGAAGAGGTAAAATTAGAGTCATTGTGCCATTTAACCCCGTCCCTGAG
>CAYSKA010000211.1:0-1696 GCA_964431505.1 uncultured Oscillospiraceae bacterium | reverse complement strand
TATCGTATGCCTCGTTTATTTCCTTAAGCTTTTCGTTGGCAAGCTCTTTTAGAGGATTATCCGTATACTTATCCGGATGATACTTTTTAACCAGCTCCAGATAAGCCTGTCTTATTTCCTCAGGAGTGGCCGTCTCGCTTACTCCTAACACCTTGTAGGGGTTCATTCAGAATACCTCCATGAGATAAAAGGGATAGAAACAGGTTGTAACCATAGTTAACTATAAAAACACCGTATGAGAACAGGCTATTGCGGCTCCGTTTTGGCGCTTTCATTGATGGCGGTCCCGCCGCATACGGGATCTAGCAGCCTGCAGGTTCGTTCGTAACAGCCAAGGCGTATTATATTGTCCAGTATTCCCTTATTGGCAATTACATCAATAAGATCGTACGCCTTTACCGCCTCGGTCAGCGAAATATTCATCAAGAACCCTGCCCTGTCCTTTCCGGCTCCGGAGGCTGTGAAAGGATTGTAAGCCCCGCTCTTTTCATCCTTGGCACGGTCATCCCAAGCGTCCGCCAGATATATCCACCTTCCCATATGATACGACATATGGGCCATTGCTTCCAGCGTCCGCCTGTCTACGGACGGAGCCGTCAGCATTACTTCTCTCATCATCCTTGCAAATGCGTCGCAGGGCGCGTCTATATCCGAGCAATTAGCGCGTTCCAGTGCCGACAGCGAGGAAAGACCCCGTTCAACAGCTCCAGCCGCCTTAGGACAGGCTTTAAACGCCTTTTTGGCGGAAGATGAAAGAAGCGGTCTTAGCGCCAATGCGGAGACTTTTCGTTCGTCGCTCCAGTCGTCCCTAAGCTTGTACCACGTTAAGATTATATTTACGTTGGCCGAAAATTCAATCGCTTCAGAAGAAGGCATCATTGCGCGCTTTTTTGAAAGAGGCTTAAAGCCGCACCAATGCATTTGTGGCGGAACAGGCCTTTTCACGCTTGCAATAAGCAATGCTAAAAAGGTGCAGTCATAGCTCAGCGCGGCACGCGGGGGCTGGCCGAAGTTTTTGCCTATCTCCCTGCATACGCCGCAGTAATACGCGTCGTACAGCGTCTTGTCCTTGATTTTAAGCTCGCATGTCAGGGGGCCAACGTAACCAAACATCGTATTACCGCCGTTAAGTATATTGCTTAATTATAGCATATGGAATATTATAGCGCTACATCCAAGCTTATAATTCAATTATTGCATGACAATATGATATGAATATGAAGCCATAGCGAACAAAGTTTATTGAATGCGGCAGTATGAGGAATATGGTTACGTGGGGCCGCTGCATCCAAACATTAACACCTGAAGTAACTGTACAGTGTGCATTTTATGCCGCCGTTGCTCAGGTTCCTGCGCTTGTCGGCGCGGCGGCCATATATCCTCTCAAAATCCAGGTTTGAAGTTACAATATGTTTTGAGCAGCGGGGATACTCGTTAAACTTATCCCGCATCTCTATATATAATTTCTTTATATCATGCTTATTCAGAAGCCTCTCGCCATAGGGCGGATTGCAAACTATTATCCCATCGTCCGGCGAAGGAGCAAAATCCTTGATGGGGCGGACGGCCCAATCGAGCATTACGCCAGCTTTCTTAGCATGGCGTTTGCATATGTCAATGCACCTTGCGTCTATATCGCTGCCAAAAACTGCTGAAATCCCCATTATATTCTTCAACCGTGAGGTTGACGATGCAG
>CAYSKA010000210.1:0-1754 GCA_964431505.1 uncultured Oscillospiraceae bacterium | reverse complement strand
CTTATTCGGCCCACGAAAAATATGCAGATCAAAATTATTATGAATACAAACGCCGTTCCAAAGTCGGATTGCCATATGACTATGCCTGCCGGAATAGCGCACAGCACCAGGCAGGTGGCTATGTCCTTAAAGCGTTTTAGTCCGCCGTCCTTGTCCATTGCCCGTGATACGACCTTTGATAAAAGGACTATAAGCGTAACCTTACACAGCTCAGATGGCTGAAGCGCCCTGTCGATCTGCTCAAGAACAAACCATCCAAGCGCACCGCCCCGTATTTCTCCGACTACGAACAATAGCGCCAGCAGGGCGAGATTGCCGATATAAACATAAGAAATCAGCGGCTTATAAATCTGATAATCAATAACTAATATCATTATCATGGCCGCAAGCCCGAATATAAAATTCTGGGCCTGCCTCTGCACGTACTCAAGATTGAGCTTGCTAATATAATCGCTCAGGTTTTGCTCCTGGCCGCTAAACGGCGTGGCCATTATGTTGGCCAGGCTAATCAGCCCAAAGCCAACCAATGCAAACACGATAATCAGCGTTATCCAATCAATACGCTTCCATGATTTCTTTTCTACACGGCTCATCGGTATCACACTCGGCCGTTATTGGCCAAAAAGTTCCTTTATCTCATCGTATATGCCAACATATCTGGCAATCGTCTCATTCCTGGCTATCGATCTTCTCACACTAAAGCTTTTCACGGTAACATATTCCGCCATCAGCCCGTCAAGAAGTATTACAGACTGAGCAGCCACGTCAAAATAAGGCGTTACCGACAATCCATATATATCGTTGCCGCTTAGCAGGGCTATGTTTTCATCCGACAACTCGGATCCGCATATGGTTACGGCTATTTTGCTGTTATCCAGAGCACCCTCCGGCGTTTCATCGGGGCGCTCCGTGTCCTCCGCATCTTCTGACCGGTATAGCTCCTGAGCGTTTTTGCGCGCCGCCGCCGCTATTGGTGTAGACGCCGCATCCGTTACAAACATGCCCTTTATATGCCGGTTATCATAAAGATAGCCGCTAAGCTTATCTATATCGCTCTGTTCGCTGCTGCCCGTTCTCGTCAGCTGAGCTGCGCTATATTGAGGGTAGTGGGCTTTAAGGGTATTTGAAAACGATTCAAATTCCTTTTGCGTTTGAGAGCCATAAACAAGTATGGTTCCCAGATCAAGCCCACGTTGCTCCATTCGTTCGGCGATTACCAGGCATGCGTCTTCCATGTATTTCGTATCATCAATATATATATTAGCGTTGTCTGCATCAGGCTCATACTTCTCCACGGGAACTACCACCTTAATACCATATTCCTTTGCCCGTTCAATCGCTGCAGCGTTTGCGCCTCCGTCGCTCATGACGAGCAAACCCCTGCATCCGCTTGCATGCGCGTTTTCCACGGCTTCAAGCGCTTTACCGTTCTCGTATTTAAACAGCATTGACGGTCGCCCCAAATCCCTGGCGGATTTTAAAAACCCATATATCAGTTCATATGTTCCATAATTATTATCGTCCCTTATAATAAACCCTATAACACCCGACCCCTGTTTACCCTCAGGAGGGTTTGACGGCCCGGTTGAAGGGGCTGGTTCCACCGCTGTATCCGTTGGCTTGACACTTGGCTTTAATTCGCCGTGCGGACCATTTCCAACGGAGCAGCCGGCTGCAAGCATGAATACCGATATTAATATTAAGGCTATAATGCGTTTCACAAAAGCCTCCTGTGCTTTATCCATAGTGTATAT
>CAYSKA010000209.1:0-1760 GCA_964431505.1 uncultured Oscillospiraceae bacterium | reverse complement strand
TTTATTCTTTTTTTTCTTACTCATGATTATATTATAGCATATGCTAAGTACCTGTTGCAATAATTGCCTGATAACAGACAAAATCCTAAAAAATGAAAAAGGGGTACACAAATTAAATAAATAGCGTATAATGATTTAATACTTATTATGCTTAATTGTCCTTATCTCATGGATGGATTGATGTATAATGGTATTAATCGGTAGACAAGAGCTATATTAAGGAGATAGTAATGACAGAGGTAAAGTACTACACAGGAAAAAGCCTTCCGCTGGAAATGCATAAGATCTGCGTTGTTCAAAAGACTGATCTGCTGCCCGTTGAGAAAAGGGTAAAGGCAATACGCGAAGCGGGATTTAATTCTTACCGTCTAACAACGGATGATTTGTATCTTGACATGCTTACCGACAGTGGCGTCAATGCGATGAGCAATGAACAGCTCGGAGCAATGATGCGCGCTGACGAGTGTTACGCTGGAAGTAAAACATATAAGCGCCTTTGCGCTAAGATAAAAGAAATTTTCAACAAGGACTTCTTCCTTCCCGTACATCAGGGCAGGGCGTGTGAGCACATGCTGGCCATGGGCTTTGTTAAGCCAGGGAGCATTGTACCCATGAACTTTTATTTTGGAACTGCCCTGAATCAGATCAAGCAGCAGGGCGGCTCCGCTGTGGTGTTGATCTCGCAAGAAGGGCTTAAACGTCAAAGCGAATTCCAATTCAAGGGCAACTTTGACCTTAAAAAGCTTAAGGACGTCTTGGAAAAGGAGCGCGAGCGCATTGCCTTTGTGAGGATAGAGGCGGGAACAAACCTCATAGGCGGACAGCCCGTGGCACTGCAGAATATGATCGACGCAACCAGAATCTGCCGCGAATACGGTGTGCTTTCCGTACTGGACGCAAGCCTGCTGCAGGATAACCTGCATTTTATAAAGGTACGGGAACGTCCGGACATGAGTATACGCGAGATAACGCGCACCATATCCGACGCCATGGATATAATCTATTTCTCAGCAAGAAAGCTTGGATTCGGGCGCGGCGGCGCAATATGTCTCAACGATCCGGATTCATTCAAAAATCTGGAAGCGCTCGTATCAAAATACGAAGGTTTCCCAACCTATGGAGGAATGAGCGTAAGGGAAATGGAGGCTATAACCGTAGGCCTGGACGATACCATGGATGAGGAAGTAATATCTCAGGGGCCGAACATGATACAATATCTATGCACCAGGCTTCAGGAGAATGGAATACCGGTTGTAACCCCTCCGGGCGGCCTGGGCTGCCACATCGATGCGGAGCTGTTTGTGCCCCATATCCCGCTTAGCGAATACCCAGCGGGAGGTTTGGCCTCTGCAATCTACATAGCCAGCGGCGCAAGGGGAATGGAGCGCGGAGGAATAGACGAGCCATGGGAGGATCCCGATGTAAGACCTTATGGGTTCATGGAGCTGGTCCGCCTTGCCGTTCCCAGGCGGGTATACACTGTTTCACAGATGAACTATCTTGCAGACAGGATCACATGGTTAAATGATAACAGGGCTATTATAGGGGGCTTAAGGTTTGCAGGCAACCCTCCCCATAACTTCTACGATAAGCTTGAATCCGTATCGGACTGGCCGGAGAGGCTGGCGGCCCAATTCAGGCAGGACTTTGGCGAGTCGCTGTAAACCGTATTTATACATATAAAGTTATGGGCGCTTCGTATATGTTGAAGCGCCCATAACTCAGTTACGATAATAATAAAGGCGTTTTTTAAAACCAGC
>CAYSKA010000208.1:0-1775 GCA_964431505.1 uncultured Oscillospiraceae bacterium | reverse complement strand
GATATCGGTGTAAAGGGCGTTGACTGGGATTATAAAGGGTGAGCGTTTAGAAATCACCAATCCGCTCGTTAACTTTAGCATATTAAAAATGGTGTAAAGGGCTTTATAAATTGCTCATGCCGCCACCATTTTTCGCTTATGCTTATTTGGTAATCAGGCGGATTTTAGGGCGGCCGTAGAGCAGGTTATTGGCAAAAACGATATATATCGTATCACTTATTAGTATGAAGTATAGTATTAAAAGATAGATGAACAGGCTTTGGGGTGTTTATTCTGATCATGAGAAACCTCATGGCCTTTGCCCGGAGTCTCCCAATAAAAGTAATAGGGCAAGGGAATCTACGGATACATGCTAGGGGACGGATAAAATTCTGCATTGCCGTCAAGTCTGCCGCGGCCTTTTTTGGGCCTTATAACGCCCGCTTTAAAAACCCGCCCCAGCGATACCCCGCTTGGTTTATTCAACCCAGGAGGCTGCCGGCCACGTTTGCAAAAGCCGCGCCTATGGGCAGTCGCGGCCCTCCTCCTCCATTATGTGCCTGACCTTGCGCTTAATCCGCTGCAGGGCGTTATCAATGGTTTTTTTGTTGCAGTCAAGCGTATCGGCTATTTCCTGATAGCTCTTTGCGTCGATAAACAGCATAAGGGTTTTATATTCAAGCTCGGTAAGGCGCTCCTTGATCTTGCGTATCATGCTGTCAACGCTTTCTCTCACTATCAGCATATCCTCTGGATTATCCCTTGCGTGCGAGGGTATCACGTCCATCATAGTGCGCTCGTATTCCTCGTTGCCAACGGGTCTGCTGAGGGAGATGTAGTTATTAAGCGGTATGTGCTTCATGCGGGTGGCGTTTTGTATCGCGGTTATCATCTGGCGCACTATGCACATCTCGGCAAAGGTTTTAAAGGCCGCCTGCCTGTCGGGCCTGTAATCCCGTATCGCCTTGAAAAGCCCTATCATGCCCTCCTGCAGGATATCATCCCTGTCGGCGCCCAATATAAAATACGACCTAGCCTTTATGCATACGATGTTTTTATACCTGTAGTATAGCTCCTCGTCAGCAAGTTCGTCCCCTGCCTGCGCCATGGCCACAAGCTCGTCGTCGCGCAGGTCCCTGTAATCCGCCGGTGCAGTGCTCATAACGAATTCCTCCTTATACCTCAGTCTCCATCGGCCCGCGTGGTGCGGACGCGGGTTATGCCGCACTTCAATGTTTCTCCAGTTATTTCGCGCTCCCCGCCTCAGCCGCTCAAGCGCCTGCCTGTAACTGTCGGAAAATCTGCTTTCAAGCGTGTTTCGGCTATGCGGCGTATCGGGAGCGTCCAGTCGGACGCCTGTACCAAACGCGCCTGCGCGGCCCATCAGCGCATGTTCCCCAATACAGCTCAATCATTGACCAGTTCAAGATCACCGCGGCCGTCCGCGCGCCGGAGCCTGTAAACGGCCGGCAATTCCGCTGCGCTCCATCCAGAAAAACCCGCCTTTGCCAAAAAAATATGGCTTATTTCCAATATGTCCGGCTGAGGCGGATACAGCCCTAGTCCATTCCCCGCCTCAACCGCTCAAGCGCCTGCCTGTAACTATCGTCTAGCCTGCTTTCAAGCGTGTTTCGGCTATGCGGCGTATCGGGAGCGTCCAGCCGGACGCCTGTACCAAACGCGCCTGCGCGGCCCATCAGGACATGTTCCCCAATACAGCTCAATCATTGACCAGTTCAAGATCACCGCGGCCGTCCGCGCGCCGGAGCCTGTAAACGGCCGGCAATTCCGCTGCG
>CAYSKA010000207.1:0-1864 GCA_964431505.1 uncultured Oscillospiraceae bacterium | reverse complement strand
CTGCCGCGAAACCTCAAGCGCTGCAGCCAGGTCCTCCTGCCTTACGCCCCGCTGCTTTCTTATCTCCTCGAGCCAGTTTTTCAACTGAATGCCTCCTTTATGGAAAGTTTGATTTCCATAAAGGAGTATAGCATATATTTGAGCCATGTCAATTAAGCTTTCCATAAAACCGGTCTGATGCGCTCCCGTCTATCCATAATCGCGTTACGCGCGGAACATTTTCAAAGAACGCGCAACGTACCTGCCATTGAAATAAATGGAGTTTAAGGCCATATTGTGGACATGGTATTTTAATGGTACTTTATATGTGCTATGCTGTTTTAAATCCAGCCAAGGTATAACAGCTATAAAGGAGTTGTAATATATGAAATGGACTGAATTATTTCCCTCCAGCGTCCCCCCTTTGTTGCCGGATATAGACAAATTCGTTTCCTGCCCGCTTTGGAATGAATTTTGCGCATCGGTTGAGGGTGCGTACGGGGTTTCGCCAAGGATAGAGTACAGCAGATGCTCCATGGCTCCAGGCTGGAACGTTAAGTATAAAAAAGGCGGCAAATCAATATGTACCGTGTATCCCAATAATGGCCGCTTCTTCTGTATGTTGGTTATCGTGGATAAAAAAACTGACGGACGCCGAACTGATCATGAATTCGTGCGGAACATATATGCAGGAGCTTTTTCGCAATACACGCCAATCCATGGGCGGCAAGTGGCTGTTTATTGACGTAACAAGCGATATAATTCTTCAGGATACGCCCAGGCTGATGTCCCTTCGAATGGTAAAATAATACCCTCAGAAGACCTCGAGGAGTCGGATTTGCGGCCAGTTCAAGGCCGAGGAGCGCAGGACTAGCAGTGCTATTTCAAGCGGCGAGAACATAGAAATGGCCAGAATCCGGTCCTTAAGTCGTGTTTATCCTTGTCAGCTGAGGGTAAATAGCGTTAAGTAAAGCCCGAATCCGGCGCCTTTGCCGGCCATAAGCTTTTTAAATACGGCGGCCGCAGGATTTTCGCACAACGGCCGCATTTTGATCTCCCTTGCAGGATGCTTTAAATATTGAGACGGCCTGCAATTATTCTTGCGGCTTCTGCCGGCTCAAGAAGATCCGTATTAAGACATACGTCATACCTTTGACCGTCAAACATGCCGTGCTTTTTTTCTATCATTGCACTGATCGGAGCGGGAAGCGGCCCGTTAAGCCTTTTCGCAAAGCGCTGCTTTATTGAATCCACATCCGCTGTAACGAGCACCCTGAATGCGTTTTCAGCTAACAGGCTTAGATGCTCCATCTCGCTTATTATATAGATAATTGGTGTCCCGCTTTCACACATCATCTCCCTGAAAATCCTTTTGGCCTCTGCCTCTCCCTTTGCAAGCCTTAAATAATCCTTTCCAGAGTATACCTTGGCGCCGAGCGCCTCAGCCAACAGCTTTGCAATGGTGGATTTTCCGGTGCAGCTTTCCCCTATTATTCCAACTACCATATTGAACGCCTCCTGATCAATTATTATATCACCGGTCTTTGAATGCACAACCGATTTTGCGCGATTTTGACATTAGCCTATAACCGCCAAAATTATTGCAGCCCTGTATACTATTAAGTGGCGCCCGCGGCATTACATATCGCGGGCGCTCCAAGATGTGCTGCTGATCCCCCCTATTGAGGCGCAAAAGAATATAGTTTACCCCCTGGTCTTTTCGCCCCTGATCAGCCTCACGGCATTGAGTATAGCGATTACCGATACGCCTACATCCGCAAACACCGCTTCCCACATGGTGGCAATGCCTGCCGCTCCCAGCGCAAGCACAGCCGCCTTTACCGCCAGCGAGAATATTATATTCTGCCAGACGATTCGCATTGTC
>CAYSKA010000206.1:0-1920 GCA_964431505.1 uncultured Oscillospiraceae bacterium | reverse complement strand
GTCTTTTTAGAGCGAACAGTACCATATCAGCACCATAGAGCGAATTGTTTCACGTGAAACCCCAGTAAATACGGGCTTTTTCAGAGGTTAGAGTATTATTCCCACTCGATAGTCCCAGGAGGTTTACTGGTTATATCATAGACAACTCTATTTACGTGAGGGACCTCGGCGATTATGCAGTCGCTGATCCGTTTAAGCACAGGATAAGGTATATCAGCCCAGTCAACCGTCATAGCATCCGTAGAGGTTACGGCGCGTACGCCTACTGCATAATCATATGTGCGCAAATCGCCCATAACGCCAACGCTTCGTATTCCGGTAAACACCGTAAAGTATTGCCACAGCGCCCGATCAAGGCCAGCGTTTTTAACCTCGCGCCTAAGTATATAGTCGCTTTGACGCAGAATTTCGAGTTTCTCCCTAGTTACCTCGCCCATCACGCGTATGGCAAGCCCGGGGCCTGGGAACGGCTGCCGCCAAACCAGCTTTTCGGGAATACCCAAGCTTTCGCCAAGCTCCCTTACCTCATCCTTGAACAGAGACCGGAGGGGTTCTATTATTCCCTTAAAGCTTATATCCTTTGGCAGGCCGCCTACATTGTGGTGGCTCTTTATCACCGCGGAGCCTCCGCTCCCGCTCTCAATAACGTCGGGATATATCGTACCCTGTAAGAGAAAGTCGACATCCCCCAACTTTTTCGCTTCCTCCTCAAATACGCGTATGAATTCGGCGCCTATGATTTTGCGCTTTTCTTCCGGCTCCACAACCCCCTTGAGCTTATTTAAAAACCGTTCGCCCGCGTCTACAGCCACTATGTTGAGCCCAAGCGAATCACGGTAAAAATCCATTACCTCACACGCCTCGTTTTGACGCAGCAAGCCATGATCGACAAATATGCATGTCAGCCTGTCGCCTATAGCCTTGTGAACCAAAACGGATGCAACGGACGAGTCGACCCCGCCGCTGAGTCCGGCAATCACCCTGCCGCCGCCAACCTTTTCGCGGATTTCATCAATCAGCGTTTGGGCGAGGTCCTGTGGGTTCCAGTCGCAGCTCAGGCCACATATATTGTTTAAAAAGTTTTTAAAAATAAGTGTGCCCTGTATGGAATGCACCACTTCGGCGTGAAACTGTATTCCATACAGCTGCCTTACATCGTCAGCGATTGCAGCATATTTGCAGCTTTTGGTTTGAGCTATTGCATTGAATCCATCAGGAATTCTGGATATGGAGTCGTTATGGCTCATCCACATGGTTCCATTGGTAATTCCTTCAAATAGTGGATGCCTGGAGAGACATACGTCGGTATTGCCATACTCCCTTACGGCAGCCTCTCCAACCTCGCCGCCAAAATGCTTGGCCATGTACTGCATTCCATAGCATATTCCAAGGACGGGCACGCCAAGGTTAAATATTTCATCCGAACACTTCCGCGAGCCGTCTACGTGCGCGCTGTCCGGGCCTCCGGAGAGTATTATTCCGCTCAGATATTCCCCCCTTATCCTTTCGATGGGGGCGTTGTTGGGCAACAATTCACTGAAAACCCCTGCTTCGCGCACCCTGCGCGCTATGAGCTGGTTATACTGGGCTCCAAAGTCAAGTACGACGATTCTTTCCTTCATGAATTCCTCCTTGTGTCCTATATAGGTTATTATATTGACATTTTTTCATTACGTTGGCAACTTCCAAATCCTTGCATCGGCCATGAAATACTCATAGTATGATACTCAATACTTTCAAGCTGATACATACAAATGGCTGATCTCTATATGCCTATTGCACTGGGCATAATCGGCGGCGCGTGGACTTATCCACCAATATATTATAAAACAACATAGAGCGGATGAAAAGCTCTATAAATATTGATTGACCGCCAATATATACATTATAAAAATTATGCATTAATTTACGATTATCATC
>CAYSKA010000205.1:0-1953 GCA_964431505.1 uncultured Oscillospiraceae bacterium | reverse complement strand
AGCGCTTTATTCATAAAGGCCACCCATCTCCCATTTTATTACAGCTTAGCATATTCGTCCTCGTAGTTCCTGCCCATATTCCTGTCATGTTTTTCACAGTACGCGGCCGAAAGCTCGTGTGCTGTTATCCCATATCTGAGCAGCGTGTCAAAATAATACATCAGCACGTCGCCCATCTCCTCGATAAAGGCATGCCTTACGTCTTGGTCACTCATTATCGCATGGTCGCCCTTTTTTTTGATTATCGACGCCGCCTCGCCTATCTCCTCTATCATCCACAGTATGAAATCCCGCCCGTACTTGGGCTCCATAGGCGACCAGCTGTCGCTGTGAACGGCCCACAGCGCCGTCTGCATTGCCATCATTTCGGATACCTTTAAGTCCTTCATCTATGCTTCCCTCCGCCAAATCAATTCTAATTGATTATAACATCCCGCGTTTTTATGTACAAACGGGCGCCCTTCATGCTTTGGGCGCCCGTTTCCGCTTTTATCCCATAATGTCGTTTGCGCTCAACAGGCCGCGCCTTCCTGCATGTGCGGCCAATACGATTATATGGGCAATAAAGCGGCGTTTCAAGCATCAATCCAAATTTTCGACAACCGCCCGTTAATTACGCGCGTTAACGCCCAATCATCCCATCGGGCCTTACGCGCAAAAGCGCGGAGCGTGCCGGCAGAGCCGGTCAATATTTTACGGCAGCCTCCACCCTCTTTATGCCTGGCAGCAGCGCCACGATTACGCACAGCACGGTGTCAATGCCTATGGTCAGGGCGTTATATGCAAGCGAGTAACCCCAAACATTCGAAAATCCGTAATCGCCGGCATTGGAACCAAAGAATACGGCTCCGGATATAACCGAGCATATCATCCTGGCAATTCCCGCAACCGCCATGCCGAGCGGCAGTTTTTTGGGGAACAGCGAGGCCAGCCCCAGGCAGGTAAACGCCAGGAAATAATCCAGTATAAATTGGGCCCAGTGAACCACCCACGCGCCCTGGATTATCTGGAGCACGCCATAGGCGAACGCCGCTATAAATCCGTATGCAGGGCCGAACCAGCACGCATACGCCGCCACGGGCAGCATGCTGAGCAGGGTAATCGAACCGCCAAAGGGCATTGAGAACAGCTTAAAGTAGCTCAGCACAAACGAGAGGCCGACGCATAGCGCGCCGAACACCAGCGCGCGGGTTGAGTTGGGTTTAGCCATCTCAAGGCTTCGGCTGCGCCTTGCGTAAAACACGGCGGCAAACGCCACCAAAACGGCAAACGCTACGCATCCGCTGATTATATACATGCCAGCCCCGCGAACCTCGGTTACATACAACAGCACCAGGTAAGTAACCACAAATGCCAGTGCAACGGTAAAAAGCGCGGACGTCATGGAGCCCAGCCTGTCGCTGCGCGGGCTCGGCTTGAGCTTGAATATCAGCATGGCGGCCGCGAATATGACCACCAGCGCCAGCGCGCCTATGAGCATGTACAGCTCCAGGCCCTCAAGCTCGGACAGCTTTTCAAATAGTACGAATTTCATGCAATACCTCCGATTTGCCGCCATCAATGCCGGCCGCCGCGAAAAGGGGCGCTAAAAAAAACGCCCATTCCGCAAGCTGCAGAATGGGCGAACATAATAAGCCCGTTTCCTGCCGCCTTCCCTACGCGGGTATTAACCCAACAGGTTCCAAGGGACTGTCTCAGCGCGCCTGCGCACCCCCGGCGGATAATGATAACTTAATTATACACATATGATGATATATTGCAACGTAAATCTGCATTTTAATAATCCCTGTTTCATGCCCAGCTTTACATTCGCAAAAAAGCCCTTATTTTATGCGTATATGCTTATTCCAGTAAACCTGCTAATATAAAGCGGCACGCTTGCTCCCAAAAAGCCGTACCCAGCCAATATGGAAATACATCCGGTTTTGAGGTATAATAGGCTTGGTCCCGTAT
>CAYSKA010000204.1:0-1982 GCA_964431505.1 uncultured Oscillospiraceae bacterium | reverse complement strand
AAACATCTCTGCCCTGGTTTCATTATAAAACTGTTCTCCCTTTAACTGGTCAAGCTCCTCAGCCCATTCGGGTGGTAGTGCAAATGTTATTCTCTTTGCATATGCTTTCATATGTTTTATCTCTCCTAACTAAGTGTATCACAGTATCAGTGGTTCATTAATATTATAGGGTATCAGTGATACACTGTCAATAGCTTTTTGAACTTTTATTGGAATATACAACGCTTCTTTACATCATTGTATCACTATGCTATAATATACACTGAAGAGGTGAGATGTTATGGCGACTAAGCGACAGAGGTATATGATTTCCGTAGATGATGAATTGTTTAAAGAAATAGAGGACTTTCGCTTTGAGAAACGCTATCAAACCCGCTCCGAAGCCACCACCGAGCTAATCCGGCTGGGCCTTGAAGTTATTAAAAAGGAGCGCTATGAGGAAACGGATACCCCAAAATAAAAGCCTTTTTAGGCGAAAAACAATAAAAGTCAAACATTGTTTTTCGGGATTCCAAAGGGGACTTTTTACAAAAAGTCTCCTTTGGCGGGGTATGGGGCGGAGCCCCATGTACGTGGTGCTGACCAAGCGCAACGCGAATCGTCTATGGCGATAAAACGTCCGGTGCCCCTGGAGGTGGGTACCGGACGTTTTATGCGCGCTCCGCTGTTAAGCGGCTGCCCTGTGGCAAGCGCCGTTTATAATGCCGCCCCGGCATAAGCCGGACATGCATATCACGCCTGAGTCCTTCTTTTTTTGAGAAGATAGGACGCTGCAAATATGCATATCGCCGCAATGGCCATCAATGCCAGCCCCTGAACAAGCTTGCTGGCATCTCCGGTCGTCGGAGCCGGCGGCGGTGTAGGCGTGGGTGTTGGAGGCGGAACTGGGGGCGTATATACGTTGGTAAAGACCGCTTCTGTTTTATAGTCGTTTTCATTAGCTAAGACCACAACGGTATCCAGTTTCCCGTTCTCCTCATCCCAGAGCACATATACCGATACGGCGTAGACGGTGTCGTCATATGTACAGTATTCGCCGCTTCCCGCGATTTCACGCACGGTATAGGTATATATGCCGACCTCGCCATAGGAAATATCGAATGAAGCCTTCCCCTCTCCCGCAATGGTGACTTCCGCATTATCCGGCATTGGGAAGGCTTCGTCGTCAGCGCTTATCTGAAAAGCGAAAACTTCATCCGTCTCCTCTATGCCTGAAATATGTTTGGTTACCGTTATCTTGGCCTCGGCGTCCTGCATTGCCGCAACAGCCGCCCTGGGCGTTATGCTGAGGAAAAAAGCAAACGCCGCCGCTATAATCGCTGTGCCTTTAATAAGCTTCTTTAACATAAATATTAATCCTCACTTCCTTCCTCCGCTTTGCTTTCCCCGGTTACGCGGCAAATCAGCAGAAGCCTTGCGTTTGTATAATCCGAGGAACAGGTTGACAAGGCAATTATCCGATCCCCCGTGCCCAATGGAGCGCCGCGCGTATAGACCGCAAGCTCGTCTATCCTTGAGATAAGCGCGGCCTTCCCGCTCTGTGCAGCTATGGGCACGCCGTATATTGCCCTGTCGTATGCGTCCGCCTGGATTATGCTTACGATTTCCAGCCGCATCGACCTGTCGGGCGCATGCAGAGAGCCTGTGTAGTTGGCGCGGAAGAACTGCTCGTCCCTGAACAGGTCCACGTCGCCGAACATTGCGCCGCCCTGCATGTGATGTCCCATCAGGATGGAGTAATCATCTCTCAGGTCGCGGCTGTTTCCGCTGTCCAGAAAAATACTCCCTCCGGATGAATGGTCTCCGTAAACGTCCACGGACAGGTAGTCAAAGTTCGTTTCGCCCTGTACAACCGGATAGTCAATGCCCGTGTTATCAATGGTAATCCAGGCGCACACGTCCGGATTTATCTTTAAAAGCTGTTCAAAGCTTGCTTCAAGATCCTCCGCTTGCGTCGGTTTGTATGGCATAAGTTTCCTCTG
>CAYSKA010000203.1:0-2053 GCA_964431505.1 uncultured Oscillospiraceae bacterium | reverse complement strand
AGCTCCGATGCCGTATATCCGGTTATACCATGCGCCTGCCCTGTAGTACCAAGGCTGATTACGGCGATGTATCCAAACCTAATAGACAACCTGGCGCCGTTTGTAGCGCCAAACGAGATAGCCGCGCGTGTTGCAAAGGAAGAGTTCTGCGAAGCAGTAGGCGTTACCCGAAACGAGGTGGGCGCTTACTATATATCCGCGTGCGCGGCCGAAATGACGCAGATAAAGAACCCACTGGGAATCTCAAAAAGTGAAGTTAACGGAGTTTTGTCGGTTAGGGATGTATTTACAACCCTGCTAAATTACGTTGGAAAAAACGACGCCAACCCAAGAAAGATCGCGTATCGAGCCGGAGCGTTTGGATTGGGCGCCGCCGTTATAGGGGGCATTAGTTCGGCTGTGGGTACAGGTCATCACCTTGCTGTGGATGGAATCTACAACATCATACAATGTTTGGATGAAATAGATAACGAACGCTTGAACGACCTGGTTCTAATGGAGCCGCTTGCCTGTGCGGGAGGTTGCATTGGAGGCCCACTTTCCGTTGAAAACCAGTTCGTAGCCAAAAACCGCAACAGGCGAATCGCCAATTCGCAGCCCCGCCTTGACCTTGATAGTGATGAGCATGTGCAGAAATATATTGGCTCACCCTTAATTGGTTTTGATAAGGAATTCCAGCCTTTTAACATGATGAAACTCAGCGACGACGTGGTTGAGGCAATGCGGATGATGGACAAGCTTGAGTGTATAAACAAAAATCTTCCAGGGCTTGACTGCGGCTCATGCGGATCGCCTACATGCAGAACACTGGCGGAGGATATAGTGCGCGGGCATGCTGTAGAGATGGATTGCATATTCAAACTTAGGGATAAGGTCAGGCAGATGGCACAGGAAATGGTGGACTTGGCGAGCGCTCAGAAGCGGGGCTAGGGCAAACTCGTTTATAAAACAGGAGGGCATTTAAATATGAAAGCAGAAGAGTTGGCTGGGTTGATAGATGGAGATATAAAAACGCAGGGCGGCCGGGACAATGAGATACTATGCGGCTGTACATGCGATTTATTGAGCTGGGTAATGGCTAAGGGCGTAGCGGGCTGCGCATGGATAACCGTACAGACCCATATGAACGTAATAGCGGTGGCGTCGCTTCACGATATGGCATGCGTTATTTGCCCCGAGGGTATGTCGCCTGAGCCGGCTACGGTGGACAAGGCCGACGAAGAGGGAATAGCTATAATATCTTCCCCGTATACCGCATATAAAATCTGCTGCATTATGAATCAGCATGGCATTAAACCCGAGCGGGATTGATATGTTGCTTGCATGTGACCTACATATTCATTCGTGCCTGTCGCCGTGCGCGGATATGGCCATGACGCCCAATAACTTGGTTAACATGGCATATCTTAAAGGCCTTGATATGATTGCTGTGACAGATCATAACAGCGCTAAGAATCTGCATGCGTGCAAGGAAGTTGCAGATGAGAGAAACATGCTCCTTTTGCCCGCTATTGAGGCGGAAAGCAGAGAAGAAGTGCATGTACTTTGCTATTTCCCAACTGTGGATTCAGCATTGGTTATGGGCAACTACCTGTATCAGCATCTGCCGGATATTAAAAACAGGCCAGAGATGTTTGGTGAACAGATAGCCATGAACTCTGAGGATGTGCCTATATATAGGGAAGAAAAGCTCCTCATACAATCCACCACGCTATCCATTGATAGGATTGCGGACCGATGCAGGGAGCTAGGAGGCGTTCCTGTGCCAGCACATATAAATCGCGCGTCTAATTCGCTGATATCCAGTCTCGGATTTGTTCCTCCGCAAAGCGGGTTCACCGCGTTGGAGGTATATAGGGGCTTACCCGCGGCTGGAGTGGACGTTGACCAATACCATATACTTTATTCGTCCGACGCGCATTATCTGGAGAACATACTTGAGAGGCAAAACTTTATAAACGTAAAGGAAAGGAGCATTGGCTCGGTACTTAATTATTTGTCCAACAAAAAGAACTATTAAAAACTATCGTCATAAAAAGTTTGGTTTTCAAAT
>CAYSKA010000202.1:0-2092 GCA_964431505.1 uncultured Oscillospiraceae bacterium | reverse complement strand
GATTATAGTTAAACGGGGGTAAACTTTGAGTATGAATACGCGTAAGATCGTGCTGTACGCTTTATTTGTGGCGATAACGCTTGTGCTTGGGCTTTCTCCCATTGGGTATATACCCATTGGGGTACTGGAGATTACCATCGTGCATATACCTGTTATAATTGGAGCTTTTGTCCTTGGAGTAAAGGGCGGGGCGCTGTTAGGTTTTGTATTTGGAGTTACCAGTCTTGGAAGGGCGCTGATGCTACCAACCCCTTTGTCCATGGTATTGCTTGGAACGGATACGGGGTTTGGTTGGTATAACCTGTTCCTTATCGTTATAATAATATTTGTCCCAAGAATACTCGTGGGAGTCTTTTCAGCCCTTATATATGGAGCCTTTGAAAAGAGGGAAGAACGGGAAACGCAATCCCTTGAGGGAATTGAAGGAACAGCGCTAATCGAGTTCAAGAAAAGGATTAACAGAAGAATGATCTTTGGCACAGGCGTAGCTTCGCTTGCGGGTTCCGTTACCAACACGGTCTTTTTCCTGGGATTCACTTTTTTCTGTGCGGCCTCACTGCTGGCCCAGAGCTTTGGAACGGATATTGCGGGCATAGCGACTATGCTGTTTACCGCTACAGGACTGCTCAATGGAAGTATAGAGGCGGCGCTTTCAATTATAATATGCACGGCGGTTATGCGCGTTCTTAAAAAATACATGTCCATTGACCGGATTGGCTTAAGGTGATTGCATTATGCTTCTTGCCTTTGATATCGGAAATACAAACATAAAAACAGGCCTTTTTGAAAACGGTCAGCTTAGGTATTCCTGGAGGCTGACCACGGACTTAAGGAGAACGTCAGACGAATACGGCGTTCATATTGAGTCGTTTTTTTCTCACCTGGGTCTTGACACGGACTGTGTTGACGGAATAATCATGTCTACGGTCATACCCTCTATAAATTATACTATAGAGCATATGTGCAGGGTTTTTTTCAGGGGAAAAAGGCTGCTGCAGGTTGACCATAAGCTTGAGACAGGGCTGATAAACAGATACGAGCATCCCGAAACGCTGGGATCGGACAGAATATGCAACGCTGTAGCCGCATTTTACAGCTATGGCGGTCCATGCATAGCAATCGATTTTGGCACCGCAACTAACTTCAGCGTAATATCCCAAAGCGGAGAGTTTCTTGGGGGACTCATATGCCCTGGAATCAAGATTTCAACCGACGCGCTGATTGAGCATGCCGCAATGCTCCCTAAGGTGGAGTATAATAAGCCGGCCAGGGTGATCAGCACCAATACGGAGGACGCTATCAGGGCAGGAATAATTAACGGATATGTGGGGCAGGTGGAGCATATTGTTGACCTCATCGGCGATGAGCTGCATTGTAGTCCAATAGTTGTTGCCACCGGAGGCATGTCCGCTATGATAGCATCTGAAACCAGCCGTATCAACCACCTGAACCCCACATTGACACTCGAGGGCCTTGCCATAATCTATGAAATGAACGCTTAAACATAGTGTTTAAACCAGTATATGGCATAGGCGATAGAAATTAGCGCCTGTAACGCGGTAAGACCATAGCATACATTGCGTCGCACAGTATCGTTGCGGCGCTTATATATTCTTGCCCCAATCAACGGAACAAAGGGTATCGCGCCTATGTATATCAGAAAAGCCGCTGTCAATAAAATCACCTCCGATGATACGTGTATATTATCATTAAAAATATGTATGCTTCAATCGTAGATGGATGGAACGGATACATAATATTAGCAGCTAATTAGCTGTTGCAAAATAAATATGCTCCATTAAATGGTTTGGTTGCAAAGAATTATGTATTACATTATCCTGTTGACACGCAAAACGATTGGGGTTAGAATAGATGTTGGAACGTTCGTTCTAAACTTGCCCGCCTGATTTACCCGGCAGGTAAATTTAGTACTTAATATTTAAACTGCCGATATTGGAAAAATGGAGTGTTAAAAATATGGAGACAAACGGCGCTTTCAGGCTGGTATCACCATTTAAGCCCACGGGGGACCAGCCCCAAGCTATAGAAAAGCTTGTGAGGGGAATTGAAGACGGTAATAAAGCCCTGACCC
>CAYSKA010000201.1:0-2119 GCA_964431505.1 uncultured Oscillospiraceae bacterium | reverse complement strand
ATATGGGATATTAAACGTAATATGCGCTATGCACAGCCTGAGATAGCTGTTCTGCTGGCTTATCCCGATAAACGAGAACAGCATCATAAGGCTTATTCCCGTAACAAGATCGGGATTTATCATCGGAAGCTGGGACACGTTTTCAATCAGCATGCGGCGGCCCTTTTTCATGGAGTGCATGCCTATGGCCGCAAACGTGCCTATTATGGTCGCCGCCACAGCCGAAATTACCGCTACGCTCAGGGTTACCCCCAGCGCGTCCATGATGGTGGCGTCGTTTATAAGCTCTTCGTACCACTTTAGGGAGAAGCCCGACCAGTTGCCCATGGTCTTTGACTCGTTAAACGAATAGACCATCAGCACGGCAATCGGCGCATAGAGGAAGACGAGCATAATTCCTAGGTACGTCCCCTTGAAAAACGTTCTTAGTTTTTTCACCAGAGCTTGCCCCCCTCCTCGCCTGTCCTGCGCTCGGCGTTGCGCATGATCAGCATGGATATTATTACGAGTATCAGCAGGATAAACGACAGCGCCGAACCTATTCCCCATTCGTTTACCAGCAGGAACTGGTTTTCTATAAGATCGCCGTAGAGCATATACATCCCGCCCCCAAGAAGCCTTGATATGGCGAAGGTGGTTATAGCGGGGATGAACACCATCGTTATTCCCGAAATCACCCCGGGCATGGACAGCGGCAGTATTACGCGCGTAAACGTTGTAATCCCGTTGGCGCCAAGGTCGCTGGCTGCTTCAAGGTGCGATTTATCGAGCTTTATAAGCACGGTATATATCGGCAGTATCATGAACGGCAAAAAGTTGTATATGTTTCCAAGCAGTATCGCCGTTTCCGTAAACAGCAGCTGCTGGGGCGCAAGCCCGATCGAGGTAAGCAGGGCGTTGATGGCCCCGTCCGTGTCCAAAAGCACCTGCCACGCATAGGTCCTGAGCAGAAAGTTCATCCACATGGGCAGGATAAAAAACATCGATACTATGGCCGCCTTTGACCGTTTCATATTGGAGAGTATGTAAGCCACCGGATAGCCCAGTGCCAGGCAGACCAGCGTGGTTTCAATCGCTATCACCACCGAGCGCCATAATACGGCCATGTTCTGGCTTCTCAGGCCGCTTATAAGGTTTGCCAGTGTAAACGCTCCCGTCTTGTCGGTGAGGGCGTAATATCCTATAAGCATCATCGGAGCCGCTATGAAGATTATCATCCAAACGATGTATGGATATGAAAAAACTGAACGTTTCAGCTTCATAATATCCTGCCCTCCCCTTCTGTCCGGCTTACGCCGGTACGTAATTATAAATATTTTTTATAGCCGCGTCATTCCTCTTTGGACCCGTCAGCCGCCTCTGCCTCAGGCCCCGGATGCATTACGTGGATGGCGTCGGGCGGTATCTCCACCCCAACCTCAGTACCCTGAGGTACAAAGTCCGTTGAGTGTATAAGCCACTCAAGGTCTCCGCACTGCACCCTGAATTCATAATGCACGCCCATGAACAGCACGCTTTTGATTATGCCGGTTAGCTTGGAGCTGTCCTTATTCACTATATCGATATCCTCGGGCCTTACCACCACGTCCACATCCGTTTTCTTGCCAAAACCGGCGTCAACGCAGGTAAACTCGTGCCCCTCAAAGCTGACCCTGTAGTCGTCCTCCATGACGGCGCTTAAAATATTGCTTTCGCCTATGAAATCCGCAACAAAGCGGTTCTTGGGTTCGTTGTATATATCGGCCGGCTGGCCGATTTGCTGTATAACGCCGCGGTTCATGACAGCTATGGTGTCGCTCATGGTAAGCGCCTCCTCCTGGTCATGGGTTACGTATACGAATGTTATCTTCAGCCGCTGCTGCATGCGTTTAAGCTCGACCTGCATCTCCTTCCTGAGCTTTAGGTCCAGCGCGCCAAGGGGTTCGTCCAGCAGCAGCACCTCCGGCTCGTTTACCAGAGCGCGCGCAATAGCCACGCGCTGCTGCTGCCCGCCGGAAAGCTGCTCTATATACCTTTTCCCATAGCCTGCCAGATTGACAAGGTCAAGCATGGCGTTGACCTTCAGCTCTATATCCTTTTTGGCAAGCTTTTTTATCTTCAGCCCGAACGCTCTATTCTC
>CAYSKA010000200.1:0-2191 GCA_964431505.1 uncultured Oscillospiraceae bacterium | reverse complement strand
TTAAACCGTGTTTCTGGGTACATTGTGACAATCGGGTGAAAAAGAGTAGCAGGTATGTAAAAAGCTGTTGAGCGATTAGCGCCAAATGCATGTACTGAATCCCGAATCGCTTTCACGCTGCGAAACCGCCGGACAATGCAAATAAATAGCCGGGGACATAGAACAATTAAATTATCCGAAACAGGATAATACTAATTCTGCGAGGTGATATTTTGCAGTTTACAGAAGTGTATTTTGAACCGCACAGCCTGGATTATGACTTAGGAAAAAAGCTAAGGAGGGATTTTGCGCACCTCCCGTGGATCCCTGTGGAAAGCCATAACCGTATCCCCGAGCTTACGCAAAGGAGCAACAGGGATTTTTCTTTAATGAAAAGGTATTTAATCGTAGGCACGAGAAAAACCCATAAATACGTAGAGAATCACAAAATATCCGATTATTTGGTGCCCTTTACATCATCGGGCTGCACGGCGATGTGCCTGTACTGCTACCTGGTATGCAATTATAACAAATGCTCGTATTTAAGGCTGTTTGTAAACCGTGAGCAGATGCTGGAGCGGCTTATAAGGACCTCACAAAAAGCGCAGGCGCCGCTGACATTCGAGGTAGGCTCC
This sequence comes from uncultured Oscillospiraceae bacterium, assembly GCA_964431505.1. GTDB lineage: Bacteria > Bacillota > Clostridia > Christensenellales > CAG-138 > UMGS946. The sequence goes on along the minus strand of CAYSKA010000200.1, from coordinate 1,577 downwards.
AACAGCGACCTCATATTGGAAAATACGATAACAGACAATCTGCAATGGCTGATACCTGAGTTCGCGAAAAACGGCGCGGGCAGCATCACGTTCCCCACAAAATTTGATATGGTTGGCCCTCTGCTGGCCCTTGACCACCGGCAAAAAACGATATTTCGAATGAGCGTGAATCCGGATTGGATAATACGTCATATCGAGCTTGGAACCTCTTCGCTTAATCAGCGCATCGAGGCGGTAAATAAGATGTGTGATGCGGGCTATCCGTGCGGGATCCTGATAGCCCCTGTAATACTGTGCAACGGTTGGATTGGCCAATACGGTCAGCTTATAGACATACTCAGCATGGGCTTAAGCGAAAAGGTAAAGCGGCAGCTGTTTATTGAGATAATCTTTATGACCTATAGCTATGTTCACAGGGCGATAAACAGCGAGGCGTTCCCAAATGCCGCCAACCTGTACGACAGCGAGCTCATGACGGGCAGGGGCAGGGGCAAGTATAGCTATAAGAGGGAGGCCCGCTTGCCGGCCGAGGCATTTTTTATGGAAACAATAGCTGAAAGGCTGCCCGAGGCAAGGATATCCTATATATGCTGATGAGGCTTTGGCAATATCCATGCGGCTTAGCTCAGGCTTTTATTATCCTAAATCTCACACAGCTTATTAGCTATAAATTGGGTGCGACGTGCAAATTAGGTACAGCTCAGTACCGGCGGCATAGAGGGACATGCGCGTGGAAAAGCTATAAACAGGTTTGAACCTGTCTTAAAAAAACCGGAGGAGGCGATTATATGGATAATAATTATGACATGCCGAACAGCCTGATAGATGAAAAATCCCCATACCTGCTTCAGCACGCGTATAATCCTGTAAAGTGGTATCCATGGGGCAGCGAGGCTTTTGAAAGGGCAAGGCAGTTTGACAAGCCCGTGTTTGTGTCAATCGGGTACAGCACCTGCCACTGGTGCCACGTAATGGCACATGAGTCCTTTGAGGACGTTGAAGTTGCGAAGCTTCTCAACGAATACTTTATATGCGTCAAGGTTGACCGTGAGGAGCGTCCCGACGTAGATTCCGTATACATGAGCGTATGCCAGGCGGTTACGGGGTCGGGAGGATGGCCGCTTACAATAATAATGAACGCTGATCAAAGGCCGTTTTTCGCAGGCACTTACATACCAAAAAGAAGCAAATACGGCGTTGTGGGCCTGATGGAGCTTTTGCCGGCAATTTGGGAGCGCTGGACGCATAACAGGGACAGCCTGGCGTCAATAGGAGATGAAGTATGCGCCTATTTGAACCAAAGGCAGAGTCCATCGCGTGGAAATGGAAACGAAGACCCCATAATGCTTGTCAAATCGGCATACAGGCAGTTAAACTCCATATTTGATGAAAAAAACGGCGGTTTTGGCGGGGCGCCAAAGTTCCCAACGCCGCATCAACTGCTATTTTTGATAAAATATTATCAGCTTGAAATGGATGACCGCGCGCTTGAAATGGCCGAAAAAACGCTTGAGCAGATGTACCGCGGAGGTATCTTTGACCACGTAGGCGGCGGATTTTCGCGTTACTCAACCGAT
>CAYSKA010000199.1:0-2205 GCA_964431505.1 uncultured Oscillospiraceae bacterium | reverse complement strand
GTCCTGCGGTGCGCCGGCTGCTAGCTCACGGCAGGGAGAAAACTCACAGGCTGGTCAGACTTATGGCCATCAGCCTCCTTTGGCTAACGGGGCGCCGGCAAAGGATGATATCCGTGACGCTCAGGATAATAAGGCGATGGCTATACTGGCATATTTTGGACCGTTGGTATTGGTGCCGATCTTTGCGGCGAAGGAATCGAACTTTGCGCGTTATCACGCTAACCAGGGCCTTGTATTATGCATTGCGGCGATTCTATACGGCATTGTCTACGCTATACTTAGCTCGGTTTTCATTCTCATCTCACTGGGCGCCGGGTTGGTGATTACTTTTATACTTGGCCTGGTTTTCTGGGTTTTCGGAATTTTCAGCATTATCGGCATAGTCCGCGCATGCAAAGGCGAAAAGAAACCCTTACCGCTTATTGGCGGCATAACCATACTTAAATAAGTAGTGCGGAGTCATAGTAATGAAAGCTATAAAGATAAGCATTGTACTTTTGTATGCCGTTATATTATCGCTGTTTCTAGCGGCATGCAATATAAAGTCCAATGAAATGGGCCTTAGCGGCAAGGACGCAAAGGCCTTGGAGGATGCTTTTAACTTCTTTGATTCGCTATCAGGCGAGAAGGAATGGCCCATTAACGCCCCAGCCCCGGCAATGGATGAATATGTAGAGTGCTATGGAGGTTATCAAGAGGGGAGCGGGCGCTGGGAGTTGAGCGCAGCCGTTACAGAGGCGCAGATTGACGCTTACATTCAAAAGCTGCTGAGTACAGGCTGGCGCGGAGAACCGGAGGGGAGTGAGTTCACGGATGGAGAATGGATTATGTCCACACATACACGTGAAAGCTCAGCCGAAGAGGCGGACTATGTATTGGAACTGTATTTGACAAAGACCAGCGGACAGTGGCCGCCGGAGCTCAGCAGTTTTCCAGTATATAATGGAGACGGGGTTACCAGCGGATACGAAGTAATGGATGATATAATTGAAGGCATATGCGCATTTGCATATTTCACAGGCGAAACCGAGGATGGCGTAGCAAGATATCATCAGGCGCTTATGGACGCTGGGTTTGAGGACAAATACCCCGATTATGCACCGTCGGGACATTTTATCAGGATTGCCAATGGCAAGGCATACTGCTTCGGGAATGGTGAAACCTGGTATGAACCGGGCGTTGCCAACCATTATTGGTGCGTCTATGATAACCCTGACGACGCAAATTAGATTGGCAGTTATATAAAAATAAAAATTTTAAGAGGATATTAGTAATGAAAAGGATTTTAATTTTAATACTCGTTGTAACAATGGTTTTCTTGCTTTCCGCCTGCGATATTGGGCTTTTTGCAGGCGAAAGTAACACTACGCCTTCAGGAACCGCCGGAAACTCAGATACAACCCAACAGCCTGACACTAAGCCCAATGATACGCCCCAGGGCAGCCAAAATGCGGGGAAAAGCAGCTATAACAACTGGGAAACGTTTTATAATTCCTTCAACGCCGCCTATAATGAAGACAGCGATAGATTCAGCGATAGGGAGGACGTGGACCTTGACGGCGTACTAGCCTTGCTGAGCGGGGATATAGATCTTGCGTTTACGTCCACCTATTTCAGCGAATCCGCAAGCAGTACGGTGCCAATGACTTATGGTTTCTTTGGCTGGACTGACGCCCAGTACAACCAAAGCGGTGATACCGCCTCTGTCACTGCAACTGGCGAAGACGGCACTTTAACCCACGAACTTACCTATAGCAAGGGAAATGCCGCAAAGTTTCGAAGCGTTTCATCCGACGGGACGGAATGTACGCTCACAGTTTGTCTTACCGATCAATATTGGGCAAAGAGCTACATGAGCGCTGATAGCGAGGTAAGGGCAGTAGGCTATAAGGACGGCTCGTTCTATCTAGGAACAGGGTCAGGAGGCGGGACCTTATTATCTTTGTATGACAATCCTAATGCGGCCGCCGATCCGTCATTCGTTACAGGAATGAATAAGGTTTGGGAACTAAAGGACGGTCAGCTTACTAAGAAATAAAGGGGCTTATTACGATAGCCGTACAATAGTATTATAAAGAGCGATAAGCTAAGGCCGGATAGGGTGTTGTTCTATTCGGCCTTGCTTAAATTTAACAGATTAATAGTATTTGTTGCCTGTGTGCTTACCTGCTATAATATTAATAATACTTTACTTGTTTGAACACA
>CAYSKA010000198.1:0-2207 GCA_964431505.1 uncultured Oscillospiraceae bacterium | reverse complement strand
TTATGATACTCTCTAAGTCCATAAGCGCTGGACACAAACCCCGAGCAGTCCAGGCCAACCGTGGGGGAAATCCAGTTGCCTCCATTGGCGTTCCCAGCAATGCCCGGCCTGGCCTTTATCGCGGTGTCAAAGTCTCTGAGTCTGCCGCTGCCCAGGTTGTCCAGCCCGTTGAATCCGCCGCGGCAATAGGGTATTCCCGTTAGAATATCGCCTGGATCTGCCTTCCTTACCTCTATAGGCAGCTTGATATTGTATCTGTCCGCCCCTGCCTGTGTAAGGTCCTTGTGATATGACTGAAGCAGCCACCTTTTCTGTACCATGCTGTCCGCTCTGGACTTAACCTGAGCGCGCGTCCTCGGAAGGGCGTAAATCTTTGACTTCTTCTCCGGATTATCCTCGTCGGCCTGCTCCATGGCTTCAAGCTCGGCGTCCATCTGCAGCGCCCTCTGGGTCAGCTCGTTCATTCTGGACGCGTACGTTGTGCCGAATACAAGCCTTTGAATGGACACCTTGTCCTCGTAGCAGGCCATGTAATAGACCGTGCCGTCCGCCATTACCTGATACTGCTTGTCGGCGTATGTATGCAGCCCGTCGTCGTCAATTCTCGCATATCCCACAATATTGCCGTTTGCGTCGTACTTGCGTACCGTCTTCTCCCACATTATGGTATATACGTCCGTTACATAATCAAAGTATTCGGCGTAAAGGTTGCTGGCGGCGTCCTTATCTATCGCGGCCAGGTCGTTTATATTCTTGTCAAGCGCTATATCCCATTCAAGGGTTCCCAGGCCGATGCCAACCGAGGGTTCTATCGGGGTTTCATGTTCGTGGCCCTCCTCCTCACAGTTTCCGCAGGCTGTCTTTTCATACGTGCTGTAGGTAGCTCCAAGGACAAAGCCGTTATCCTGGGTAAGATAATAGTAGTTCTCATCCATATCCACCACAGCCAGCCCGTTTGGGGTAATCAGCATATCCACTACCGTTAGGCCAGCGAGGCCCTCGGGAAGGTCGTGCTTAACATACGCTTCCTTGTCGGGGTCGTCAAGGGTCATGATAAACGGCACCTCGCAAACCTTGCTTGACGGCACGTCGAGCACATAAAATATGTTGTTTGCAAAGCACATCTTTGTCGCGTAGTAACCGCTGGGCAGGGACAGCATATTTGTGCACTGCCCGTCAACGTACAGCAATATCCTGCTGTTTTCCGAATCCAGTATTGCCATCCAGCCACTTTCATCAACATAGAAGCTGCCAGGCCCCCTGATCTGAAGCGGAACCTCGCCAAAATCATAGCCCACCTGCCCGTTTCCCGTGCCAATGGGTATGCTTAGCACCTCGTCGTGTATTATGGTGTAGGGGGATACGTCTTCACCGCCGTCTTCCCCGCCGGCTACGGTCGCCGCCGAAGCCGCGAAGCCCGCAATAAAAATCAGACATAGCAGCAGGCTGAATACCCGTTTAATTATGCTTGAAAAATTCATTACCTTCCTCCTGAAATACAAACTTAACGTGCTATATAAGACATCTTAATCAACATTTACAACAAGTCTAGACTCCCATATTATACCATGTAAATTTAATTATTCAATACTCATTTGTATTTGTAATAAACAATTAATATGTTGCGGATCCAGGGCGCATTTTCAACCTGTTTTAGATTAAAAGCGCGGGAATGTAACGGAAAACACACTGAATTTTAAAAACTTCTTAACACGGCCGCAAAATCACAAGGATCAACGTGAGCCGCTGCCATACTGGAAAAACTCCTCGCGCCCCCCGTTAAAGACATTAAGGTCGATGAAGCGCTCGCCGCCGTCATATCCGTTAAGTTCAGCCCTGTCCGTGTACTGCCAGAATGTCCAGGGCCTGTTTTCACCCAGGCGGGGCTTTAAATAAACGTCGCGTATCCATATATCATAATCCGCAAATCCGCCTTGAATATACGACTTGTACGCCTTGGAGGTAACGTATATGATGGGTTTCATTCCGTAATGCGATTCAAGCTCCTCAAGCATTGAGGCCAATTCGCGCTCTACATAAGCCCTTTCAGGAGGGGAGCTGAAAAACTCGCCGTAAAATTCAACGTCGACAACCGGCGGAAGCATGTTTTGATGCGCTTCAACAACGCCGATGAAATGCCTGGCCTGCGTAAGCCCCGGGCTTTCAAAGCTGAAGAAGTGATCCTAGCCTATCCGCAGATCCGTTTG
>CAYSKA010000197.1:0-2259 GCA_964431505.1 uncultured Oscillospiraceae bacterium | reverse complement strand
CAAATATAAAAGGAGTGAATACATGGCCTCACGCATAATGGTCGTAGACGATGAACATGAGATTGCAGACCTCATCGAAGTTTATTTAAACAACGAAGGTTTCATAGTATATAAATTTTATTGCTCTAAAGACGCTCTCGAATGCGCCGCAAAAACCGAATTGGACCTTGCTATCCTAGACGTAATGATGCCTGATATTGACGGTTTTACGGTGTGCCGCACCATACGTGAATCGAGCACTTATCCAATAATAATGCTGACCGCAAGGGAGCAGGAAATAGACAAGATAACCGGATTGACACTTGGAGCGGACGACTATGTAACCAAACCCTTTAGGCCTCTGGAGCTTATAGCCAGGGTAAAGGCGCAACTGCGCCGTTATAAAAGATATAATCAGAGCCAGGCGGAAAGGGAGTCAATAATAACCTATTCTGGCCTTATGTTGGATAAGGCCAGCCATGAATGTACGCTAAACGAGGTCCCGCTGTGCCTTACCCCCACCGAGTTTTCAATACTTTGGTTTCTTTGTGAGAACAGGGGGCGCGTTGTGAGCTCGGAGGAGCTGTTCCATGCGGTTTGGGAGGAAAAATATTACACCAATAACAATACGGTAATGGTACATATAAGGCATCTGCGCGAAAAGCTACAGGATTCGGCGGAAAATCCAAAATATATAAAAACCGTATGGGGGGTAGGCTATAAAATTGGATAATTCCTTTGCTAAAGCGTATAGAAACAAGGTTTTTCATACGCATATAATAGTTACCGCTATCATTTTATTGGTAATACTATTGCTATATTTATTTTTCGATTTTATTGCGAATGGATTTATCACGAGCCTTTTGAATCTGGTCTTCGGAAGCTCCTCCATAATCACTTCATTTATAACCAACAGGTTTATATTCATTCCGTTCCTGACAGTATTGTCGGTATTTATCGGCTGGGTAGTTGTTGAGGGAAGGGCTTTGCGTAAATTATCCGCTGCAATCGGCGATATGAAGAACTTCTTTAAAAGCAACAGCGAACACCTTACCTTGGATAAGGACTTTCAGGAAATTGCTGGTGAGCTAAATTCCTTTAAGCTCGCCAGCATTAAAAACGAACAGCGCGCACAGATGGAAACCCAAAGGAAGAACGACCTTATCACCTACCTTGCCCATGATATCAAAACCCCGCTGACATCCGTTATAGGCTATCTCAGCCTTTTGGATGAGGCTAAGGAACTGCCCGCAATGCAAAGGCAAAAATACATTAAAATCACGCTTGACAAGGCATACCGGCTTGAAACCCTTGTAAACGAGTTTTTTGATATAACCCGCTTCAACCTGTCAACTATACCCTTGGAAAAGGAGATCATTGATCTCAAGCTGATGCTCATGCAGATGGCCGATGAGTTTTACCCAATACTTGCCCCGGGCGGCAAAACGACGCTGATAAACGTTCCCGACGGGCTGTCAATCCATGCGGATCCTGATAAGCTTGCGCGCGTATTTAACAATATATTAAAAAACGCGGCCACTTACAGCACGCCAAACTCTATAATAGAAATAGCCGCAAGATCGGAGATTGGAGCTGTTGAGGTGGCATTTAAGAACAAAGGCGCAAGAATACCTGAGGAAAAGCTGAGGGCCATATTTGAAAAATTCTATCGTCTGGACGCGTCAAGATCAACAAACACGGGGGGCGCAGGTCTGGGCCTAGCCATTGCAAACGAAATAGTTGATGCGCACGGCGGCTCTATAAATGCAACGAGCGGCGAAGAGTATACGGTATTTACTGTAACGCTCCCAGTACTCTAAATAGGTTTTGATGCGGGCCATGTGATAAACACCTGCCAGGGAACGATCATAAGCTTACGGCTGCGGATAGGAGTAACTTGGACGGACTTAAACGGCGCTTTGAATGTTTTTAACGGATTTTTTGATCATCCTCTGTTATACGTTTAAAAGGCCGCACAACTTAAGATTATTTTAATGATTCGTCCTATTTGCATTAACAATGTTTTCTAGATAATTGGGTACAATAAATATATGAACCTGTTTAACTCGTGAAAGGAGTTTTTGAATGAGCAAACCAAAGATAGCTATCCTGTTTGGAGGGTGCTCTGAGGAATATGATATTTCCCTTCAGTCCGCCGCTTCGGTGATACGGAATATAGACAGCAATAAATACGACATAATAAATATAGGCATATCAAGGCATGGCGTCTGGCATAGATACTACGGGCCGGCAGAGCTTATTGAAAGCGGCGCATGGGAG
>CAYSKA010000196.1:0-2295 GCA_964431505.1 uncultured Oscillospiraceae bacterium | reverse complement strand
GGTACGTCCTCTTTCGGTATACCGCATCCGGTATCCTCCACGCTCACGATCAGCCTATTGCCATTTCTAAGCTTCAGCGTTATGCTGCCTCCCTCAGGTGTATATCTCATGGCGTTGTCAATAAGTATAATCAGCGTCTGCTCAACCCTGTCCGAATCGGTTAGCGCCTCTACAGTCTCCTGAGTATCAACCCTCAGATCAATCCCCTTGCTTTTGGCGGTCTGAACATAGCTCTGGGCCACGTCATGCAGCAATTCGGCAACGTCCACCTTAGAGACCTCCATGTACTCCGTGCCTGATTGGAGCCTGCTAAGCGTCATCATATCCGATATGAGCCTTGATAATCTTAAAACCTCGTGCAGCATTGTCTTATAATACCGCTGCCTTACCTCCTCGTCCTTTACCATCCCGTCCGCAAGCGGCTCTAAAAGCCCACGGACGGCTGTAAGCGGCGTTCTCAGCTCATGGCTTACATTAGCTACATACTCCCGGCGCATCTTTTCAAGCCGCTCCATTTCAGTCATGTCCTTAAACAGGCCAACTACGCCCGTACATTCGCCGTCTTCAGTCAAAACAGCGGATATGGTTATCCACAGCGTCCTGTCTCCAGGCATATCATAGGTTATCATCCGGCTTTTACCCGTAGCATATACCTGGTCAAACACCTTCCACAGCGATGCGTCCGCAACAAGATCCTCACGCGTATTGACCTCAACAGAACCGAACATTCTCATAACGGCGGGATTATACTGGGTCAGCGCGCCTAATCCATCCATTGCTACTACGCCGTCAGACAGGCTTCGCAGTATATGGTTAAGCTGGCCCTTTTCACTTCTAAGCTGATAAATCGTTTTTGACAGGCGTTCACACAGCTCATTAAGCGACCTGGCCAGCAGGCCCACCTCACCCGGAGCTTCCTCATTTGGAACACGTACGTCAAAGTCGCCGTTAGCCATATCAAGCGCGGTTTCAGCCATACTGCGTAATGGCCCCGCAATCCGGCTGGCCCTCCATGAGCCTATGAGCAGTAAAACCGTTATTCCAGCAGCGGCCAGCCATAAAAGCGACGCGTTTAACCGCTCAATCATCCCGCCTACGCCGTCGATTGATTTTATGATAAACACGCCTCCAGCCGATTGCTCCTGAGGGGAGCCTATGGGGAGCCCCAGAAATAGAACATGGCCATGATTCGGGATCTTGGCGCTGTCCGACTGGGCCCGCTTTCCTCTCAAAACCACGCCTATCTCCCCTGCAAAGCATTCGCGGACTTCATGGGTCGTGAGGCCCAAGCCTACATCATACATGAATTCAATTTCTCCGCGCCAGTTGACCACGAAGGTCATTCCATTCGTGGCCTTCATAAGGCTTTTTGACATGCGTATAAAGGCGTCGTGCGTAATATTGCCGCTCTCATACTCATATAACAGCTGCCTTACAGCCTCAACCTGGGGAAGCAGGTCCTGAAGTTCCATTTCAATGTATACGTCCCTTCCAACAAGCAGATAGCTGGTCATAATAAATATAGCCGCAAGCAGCATGAAAGCAACCAATACTATCAAAAACCGCCTAAGAAGGACGCTGCGCATCTTTTACCCCTTACCTTTACTTAACTACTCTATTTCGAACTTATAGCCAACTCCGTATATCGTCTTTATGCTCCAATTCTTGCCCGTATTGTCCAGCTTGGCGCGAATCCTCTTTATATGCGTATCCACAGTACGGGTTTCGCCAACAAAGTCATATCCCCATACCCTGTTTAATAGCTGCTCGCGGGTAAATACATGCCCAGGGTTTGACGCAAGCATGTATAGGATCTCTATCTCCTTTGGAGTGCATATCACGGGCCTGCCATTGAGCGTTACCGCATAGCTCTTAATATCAATCATTAATCCATCATGGATTACAATTCCCGTGTCAGCAGCCTGCTGCTCTTTAGCCCTGCGCAGCACCGCCTTTATCCTGGCCACCACCTCCCTGGGGCTAAAGGGCTTAACGATGTAATCGTCAGCACCCAGTTCAAGGCCTAAAATCCTGTCTATTTCCTCGCCCTTGGCGGTAAGCATTATAATGGGAAGACGCGAAGTTTTTCTTATTTCTTTACATACGTCGATGCCGGACATGCCTGGCATCATTATATCGAGAACGCAAAGCGCAACCTCTGCGGATAAGGCGTTTATCGCTGCCTTTCCGTCATATACGTCTATTGGCTCATATCCTTCAGCTGTCAGATAAATTCCCAACGCCTCGTGGACGACGGGATCATCATCAGCGATAAGTATTTTTACACTGCTCATC
>CAYSKA010000195.1:0-2325 GCA_964431505.1 uncultured Oscillospiraceae bacterium | reverse complement strand
GCTGTATATAGGGCGTTAATGTCAATAGTATCCCTGCTCTCCCTACTGTCACATAAAAACAGAATGAAAGGGCCGTAATAGAAATATGCCAGTACAACGTGCAGTAAACATAAGGCCTATGTTCATTTCAGCTATCGGTATTGGATTAGGTGTTTTTCTAGGAAGCCTTATTAGGGGGGCGTCCACTGTGATTTTTGCTTTCGTAATTGTTTTCGTGATTTCTGTCCTTGTCTTTATGGTGCTCTCGAAACTATACGTACCTATGCTTTTTGCGTTATGCATAACTATTGGGTTGCTTCGCATAACAGCAGCCTATCCCCCTCTGCCCGAGCCAGGCATATATTCAATCGCTGGCAGAATAGCTCAAGCGCCTGTGCTCGATGGGGGCGATCTCCTTCTGACAGTCGATAATGTAGAGCTCAACGGCAATCGCGTCAGAGGAAGGCTTCTTGTGCCGGTTGACGCTTCCTACAGCATTAAATATGGCCAGATTATTGAGAGCGACGTGCATATATACCCACTATCCGGCGCTAAAGGATATAACGGCTTCGACGCCCTTCATTACTACCTTTGCGATGGTATAATAGCAAAAACTTCAAAACCGTATACAGTCGCATTAGGCGATGGAAAAAATGATATTTATGGCATATGCCTTATGGCGCGGGAAGCAATAAAAACAGCCATCGATGATATATTCCAAAAGAATGGCCCGCTAATATCTGGAATGCTGTTAGGCGAAAAGTCTAATATAAATCATCACTATGTAAATGCGTTCAGGGACTCGGGCACAGCACATCTGTTTGCCGTATCCGGCCTTCACGTAGGTCTGTTCGTAGCGTTTCTATCAATTCTTATACCCAAGAGAAGGGCATGGCTCAGGATATTTGTCATAGGCGCATTTCTGCTGCTTTACTGTGCTGTAACGGCCTTCCCCGCTTCGCTTGTAAGAGCGTCCATCATGTCAATGTGCCTGCTTATGGCCAGTCCGCTTAACAGACGCTACGACCTGCTGTCATCCATCTCCTCAGCCGCCGTCATAGTGCTTGTAGCAAATCCCTTCATGCTGTTCAGCGTCAGCTTCCAGCTATCGTTTTGCGCGGTAACAGCCATAGCTTTAATATACAAACCTGTTGCCAAGCTGCTGAGCAAAGCGCTTCACGGGTATATCTCAGCGGCAATCTCAATAAGTTTTTGCGGAACTATAGGCACCTTGCCGTTAAGCGTACATTACTTCGGCCGTATTCCGCTATTGGGTCTGTTTGCAAACATAATCGTTGTTCCGCTCGTCCCACTTATCCTTGTTCCTGCATTAATACTAATCGTAATCTATTTTATACTTCCAGACGTCGCCCGCCTATTGGCCGTATTTCCTTCGTTCGTTCTCAATGTTATAACAAACTTTTTATCCGCGGTTTCATCAATCCCCTGGGGATCGCTAAGCATTCCTCAGTTCCCCTCTTCCTCCTTTGTTTTCGTGTTTTTGTCCCTGTTTTTCATTTCACCGTATTTTCTTAGACCACTCAGGTCAAAGGCTTTTTACGCATGCGCATCCATAATGATCCTGATACTATTGTGCTGCGCAGGCGTGAACTAGATTGTGCGGGTAACACGCTAAAAAACTGCAAAGAAGGGGCCAAACCGCCCCTCCCCGCAAAGTAAGTAAGTAATTGAATATAGCTAATAATATCGCCCGTTATAGGCTTAGATTTTGCTGGATGATTCAATGGTTATGCTTCCGTGCATTGCTGTCGCCTTAAACTCCCTTGAACTCCCGTTTTCAATGGTTGTGCTGCTCCTGCCGAAGGATTCGTTTCCTACCTTTCGGCCGTTTATATGTATGCTTCCCCAGGTGGACATCTTAAAGTTATAATCCTCAACCGGCAGGCTTGTATGCGCCTTAAGGCTGCCGTTTACCGTGTTTAGCGTGACGTTCCCATCCAGTTCGCCCGAAAGCTTTATTGAGCCGTTGACCGTTTCCGCGTTGAGTGAGCGCGTTCTGATTTCATACGCTTTAATCGACCCGTTAACGCCATGAAACTTCATCTTGTCCGCCTCAACCTGATCCAGCTTCATTGAGCCGTTAACTGTGCCGACGTCTATGGTTTTTGAAGCCGCCCCGCTTATCTTTATGCTTCCGTTTACGTTGGACAGCTCAAATGAATTATACATTTCCTCAGGCAGATATAGGGTCAGCTCGTTGGACCCGCCAAAGTTTATATTAAACATCCACTTTTTCTGCCTCTGCTTCTCTGCAAACTGCAAGACCCCATCGGAAACCCTGTATTCAAATGTTGTGCTGCTGTCGCCGTTTCTGCGCCATACAAG
>CAYSKA010000194.1:0-2341 GCA_964431505.1 uncultured Oscillospiraceae bacterium | reverse complement strand
CATTATATCAATATCTTCTTTAGTATAAGGCATTTGTACTTGTACGGCAATACATGAGCAGACCTTTTTACATTTGTGTCAAATTTACGCCAGGTAATATTGCTCATGGTTTACGCCATGCTATCGCACTTTCCCCTTTGGCTTTTCCTTTCGATTCCCGGATATTAGCAGCGGCCTTACCGATTTTCTATAATAATGTATAAGCGCCACAAAAGCCATTACTAATGCAATACAGTATACTGCTATATGGATTTTTCCTATAGCGGGCCAGTAAATGCTTATAAAGGTGAGCGCTACCGCTGCGTTGAATACGCCCGCCGCAATCTTTCCAAACCAGTCGGCATAGACGACTATTTGTTTCCTAAACATTATTACCCCGCCGATAATCATAATCAGTTCCTTTAACAGGGCTATTACAAGAACAAACAATGGGATCCAGCGCGCAAAGTAAAAACAAAACAGCGCCGACAGCAGCAGCAGTTTGTCCGCCAATGGATCCAGAACCTTCCCAATGTCGCTTATCCAGTTGTTGCGCCTGGCTATGTACCCATCCAGCAGATCGGTAAAAAACGCAACTATATAGACTATGAAGGCGCCTGAATACATCCCGTTCGCGAATAAATAAATGAACAAACCTACCATCAGCAGGCGTATCAGGGAAAGTATATTAGGTATATGCCTCATATTCAACCTCGACTTAATATTCCAATACCCACTATTATAGCATATCCAATAATTACAATCCAGACACCTGAAATATAAAGATAAAAGTTAAAATATCGTCCCTCCAACCCATAAACCGCTTGTTAATTGAACGGCTCTATGGTAAAATGCGGTGAAATGTCCCATTAATAAAGAGGTGCAGTATGGTTGATCGTTGCAATAGACTCATGGAAACTGTCCGCGAAGAAGGCGTAGACGCGGTTTTAATTACTTCGAGGATCAACAGGATGTATTTTTCCGGCTTTACCGGATCAGACGGCATACTGTTTATATCGCCCGGCCGGCGCGTCTTGATTACTGATTTTAGGTATACAATACAGGCAAATATCCAGTGCAAGGGAACCTTTGAGGTGCTTGAGGACAGCCGCTCCGCTGTGATGGATATTATTAAAGACGAGCTGTCGCGCATAAACGCCAGCCGCATCGGCTTTGAAGACGCCGAACTTACGGTGCGCCAATACGGCCAGTTTAAAGAGCTTGGAACTGAGTTTGTCCCGTGCTCGGAATTTATGGGCAGGATACGCGTGCGAAAGGATAACGAGGAAATTGGGCATATTATTAAATCCCAGAATGCGGCGGACGCTGCGTTTGCTGATCTTGTCAAGCGTATAAAGTCAGGAATGTCGGAGCTGGAAGTAGCTAATGAGCTGGAATATTTGATGAAAAAACATGGGGCCGAGGATAAATCATTTGATACAATCGTCGGTTCGGGTGAAAACGGCGCCCTTTGTCATGCCGTTCCTGGGGACAGGAAGCTGAGGCACGGGGATATGGTTGTGTTGGATTTTGGCTGCAAGGTCAACGGGTATTGTTCTGATATGACGCGAACGATTGCGGTTGGAACGCCCTGCAGCGAACTCATGAAAATTTACGCTATAGTCCGCGAGGCTCAGCAGCTTGCGCTTGAGGGGCTTAGGCCAGGCGCCGCGGGCAAGGATATCGACGCTTTGGCGAGAAATTATATAGCCTCCCACGGCTACGGGGACAATTTCGGCCACAGCTTGGGCCACGGGTTTGGGCTTGAGGTTCACGAAGCGCCCAGCGCAAGTAACGTTTCATCCGACTTCTTTGAACCTGGAATGACCATAACCGTTGAACCTGGGATCTATATTGAGGGACTGGGTGGAGTAAGGATAGAGGATTGCTGTATAATCACTGATCACGGATATATAAATCCTGTTACCACTACAAAAGAATTGATAATAATTGAGTAAAGGCAGATTAACTAGGAGGTGTAACCCATGATAATGGCAGGCGATTTCAGAAAAGGCGTAACTGTCGAGATAGACGGGCAGGTCTGGTCAATATCGGACTTTCAGCATGTAAAGCCCGGAAAGGGGGCGGCGTTCGTACGCACGAAGCTTAAGAACGTTATGACCGGTGCGGTTCTTGAGCGCACGTTCAACCCAACGGACAAGTATCCAAAGGCTCATATAGAGACGAGGGAAATGCAATATCTTTATTCGGATGGCGAGCTGTACTACTTTATGGATGTTGAATCCTACGAACAGATGGCCCTCAATCATGACCAGGTTGAAGACGCTATCAACTTTATAGTTGAAAATATGAACGTTAACATTCGATTCTATAAGGATAAGCCATTTTCTGTAGCTCCTCC
>CAYSKA010000193.1:0-2368 GCA_964431505.1 uncultured Oscillospiraceae bacterium | reverse complement strand
GGGTATGCAGTGCGGTGTTTGGCGATGCAGGAAGCGAAATGGCCTATTCGGTTCCATGGGCGCTTGCTGCGGCAGCAGCCGGGCTTATGCTTATAATGGGGGCCTGCATCTGCTTTTTTGCGGGGATTGTAAGAAGCAGTACGATGAAGCTTGTTAACATCGGCCAAAAGGACTGATAAGCCAAATTTCGACTATTATCGATGTTGACTTGATTTAGCCTGTCGGATAAGACTATAAAGTAGAATAACATATACTGTCAAACAAAACATCAATACGGTTAACATAAAGTTAAGAAATTTTCAATAATAAACCGGTAATTAAGAGCGGTGGAAGAACAACCTGTAACGACCTGCAAACAAGAAAGGGGAACCAACTATGAAACACATTAAATCATTGCTCTGCGCCGTGCTGGCGGCTGCGTTTATCCTTGCTCCGGTTGCGCTTGCGGCGGAATCAGCGCATGATACGCTGAATCCGGCCGCGTGCAGCCACAGCTGGGGGAGCGAGACTACATTTGCATCCTATGAGAGCATATCAACAAAGAAACATAACTTTATAACAGCAGCCCGCTCAACATGCTTAAAATGCGGGATTACTAATATTCGTATTATAAGAATAATTGAGCAGAATCACCATAAGGCTTTGATGTACAAGGCTGTTTGCGGAGGAGAGAAACACTACTATGATTATAAATGCGAAACATGCCTTGGGTATATGTACACATTAACCGTACCATGCCCGCGCCCGGGCAACTGCCCAGGATTGCCTTTATCCATGATATTACTGCCCAAATAACATAGTAAGCGAATGAGCACGCTATTTCCAGCCGTCCTTTATACCTATTGAAAGGAGAGTAACCATGACTTTTATAAAACAGCTTCTCAGGTCACGCGTAAGGGCCGCGGCGTTTACCCTTTTGCTAGCCCTGTCTGGCGCAATGCTATGCATTGGGTTTAACGCGTATATTGATGTAAATAAACAGGTAGCGGCGCTGAATGAAAACTATACAACGATTGCGGTTCCTGATTACCGCATTCCTGAGCTGACGGATATTCCTCTCGATGATGACTGGAAAATGGATGACTGGTTTGATTTTATCCGATTAGATAATAAACGCAAACAGCTGTTAATTCAGGCCCGGGAGGCTGCCGAAGTTTCGGAGCATGTTTCCTTAGTGGAAAAAAGAAGCATATTTACGGCATATATACCGGATAGCCGACCGCTTATATCTAAAAGCGTTGATTGGAAAGAATATAGAGATGAACTTGATCAACCATATAGCCTTGCTGTATTTGCTATATCATGCACAAAGGTGGCAAGCTGTGAAACCACCTTTGAATCGGAACTATATATATCCGATGATGATATTAAAGAAGGACAGAGCTGTACCATAACCCAGTATACGGTATCGGCCGATGTAGAGGAGTGCGTGTTGCTGCATGACGATTATAAAATCCCTGAGGAGCTTATCATTGATGGCAATATAATGAATGACGATGGAGAGATACCCTTTGAGCAGGGCGGGCGCTATCTGGTCTGGGGAGCGTTTATTGACTATAGCAAAATTCAGACAGGATTCGATACTTGGGAGATAGACGAGAGTACGCCGCAAATGCTGATGTTGGACAATGGTATAATATATGAGGGGTCTACGAAGGATTTGGATCAATTTTATGAGAAGGATGGGAAGCTGTATCGAATAACTAAGATGATAGAAACCTATCCCATATGCGCGGAGCTTCCCGAAGGAATGGACGCGGCTGGGTTTTTATCCTCGGATGATGGAAGAATATGGCGTGAAGGGATAATGCGGGTCAGCGAAAAGACCCTTCAGTCCGTGCCGGTGATCAGCACTGATAAGCTGGAGAGCATACTGTTATTTAATAACCATGAGGCGCACATCACCCAGGGCAGGGCATTCAGCGCAAACGAATACAGGGCAGGGGAAAGGGTATGTATTATAAACGCCGACTATGCACAGAAAAATGGGTTACAGGTGGGAGACTCTTTAGAGCTGTCATTCTATAACACGGGATATAAAAGACTGGAATACGTTTTCGGAAGCCATGATCCCAATAATTACACCACCTTAATTGCCGGACGCCCATATATCCCGGGCGCTGAGCTTAGCGAAGCGGAGGAATACAAGGTGGTGGGCATATACCGGTCGCCAGGGTTTACGTTTAGCAGCTATTCCTTTTCGCCGAACACGGTATTTATCCCCGCCGCATCAGTGAAGCCTCCATTAGCGCCGGAGGGCTATGAAACGGATAACATGGACGTATTGTACTCAATCGTGCTGAAAAACGGCAAGGCGGATGCGTTTGAAGAAGAGCTTGAGGCGCAGGGCTATGGCGGATGCTTCCTA
>CAYSKA010000192.1:0-2374 GCA_964431505.1 uncultured Oscillospiraceae bacterium | reverse complement strand
AGCATTGCTGACTAGAATACTGCACCACCGTTATTATTTTGCCACAGCACACAGTTAAATGCAAGCGTCAATATTTCCTGTCCATCGTCATGTCGATAAGCGAACTGAAAAACTCCGTATCACCGTCTATTTTATGCAGTGCCTTTCTCGCCCTTTCAGCCACACTTTGTGCCATCAGCCTCGATTGCTCCAATCCAAAAAGGGTTACATAGGTGAGCTTTTTAGTGTTTGCGTCCTTACCTATACTTTTGCCAAGTAAATTCATGTCTCCTGTGCAATCCAGAATATCGTCCGTAATCTGAAACAGCATTCCAAATGCATCCCCAAATTCCATTAACGCACAAATCCATTCAGCACCAGCGCCGCCCACATACGCTCCTGCCAGTACCGACGCGCTGATTAACGCTCCGGTCTTGTCCTTGTGTATCGACCTCAGCGTCTCCTCGCTCAAATCAGCGTCCAACGAGGCTTTTATATCCTTCATCTGTCCCGCTATCATTCCAGCAGCTCCAATCGCCCTGGCCACCTCCCTGACCGCTTTATAGTAGCCCTCATTCCCGCAATGCTGATCAAAGCCGTCCAGCATAAGTTCAAACGCCGATGAAAGCAGCGCATCGCCGGCAAGTATAGCTGTCGCCTCTCCAAACGCCCTATGATTTGACGGTTTGCCCCTCCTGAAATCATCGTTATCCATGGCGGGTAAGTCGTCGTGTATTAATGAATATGTGTGAACCATCTCTATTGCCCCTGCTATTGGCAATGCAGCGGCAATATCCCCTCCAGCGAGCCGGCAGGCAGCCAGCGTCATGCACGGCCTAAGGCGCTTCCCTCCGGCCTCCAGGCTGTAAAGCATCGACGCCTTAAGCGGGGAGGGTATTAGGGCATTTTTTACGTATGACAATATATATGGTTCGACTATAGACCTATACTCGTTCAACGCAGGAGCAATCTTCATCTTAATCCTCCGTATCCTTTGCCAGCATCGCTGAAGCCTTCTCTATACGCCCTTCATACTCTTCAAGCATATCCTTACACAGTCTGGCAAGCGCCATCCCCTTTTCATACAGTTCCACCATCTCATCAAGCGGCATGCTCTCGTCCGTAAGCCGGTGCGTAATATGCTCAAGCTCGCTCATGGCCTCTTCATATGTCAGCCCTTTTACTTCCATGGTCAACCCTCCTTGTCCTTTATTTCAGCCTCGGCTGTTCCATCGCGCATTATCAGTTCAATGCGCTTCCCGGGTGTTAAATCATTCGCAGAGTATAGATAACGCCCAGCTTTTGACTTTATCATAGCAAATCCCCTCCGTAACATATTCTCGGGTCCGCATAGCCTTAGGCTTTCGGCAATACCATGCATGCGGTTTCTGCGGCTGTCCATTGACGAAACCATACCGTTCCTAAGCGCTTCAATATTACCGTCCGATCTATTCTGCTCCTTATGGATCGTGTGCATTATATCCATATTAACATGCGGTGCCTCTATACCCCTCGCCCTTGTCCTCCCGTTTCTTAATCTTGAGTTGACAGCCTCGTCGATTGAATCTATTATTGTCGACAAGCTTTGCCGCCCGGCGTCGATACGATAAACTGGAATCATAACCGCATACGAGGAGGTTATGGAGCTGATACGCGCCTGCCTTTCAGATATTTTACTCTTTACGGCTCTGGTTATATAGCTCTGCGCAGCGCTTAACGACGCCATAATGGACCCAAATTCTGGGGTACACAGCTCAGCTGCGGCTGATGGCGTAGGGGCGCGCATGTCAGCTACAAAATCCGATATCGAGTAGTCGGTTTCATGGCCAACAGCGCTAACAACCGGTATCGAACAGTCGTAGATTGCCCTGGCCACAACCTCATCGTTGAACGGCCAAAGGTCTTCAACGCTTCCTCCTCCCCTGCATACGATAAGCACGTCGGCTAGTTTAAGCTTGTCCATGCGCCGTATCGCATCGGCAATCTGTAAGGCGGCCCCCTCTCCCTGAACGGCGGTGGGACAGAGCAGTATGTTCATCTTTGGAAATCTTCTCGCCACTATGTTTTTGATATCCGAATACACTGCGCCCATCTCGGAGGTTACCACTCCGATACATTTAGGCAGCGCCGGAAGCGGCTTTTTATGCGCCTCATCAAACAAGCCCTCTTTGGACAGCTTCTCCTTAAGGCGCATGAAACGGAGATACAGCTCGCCCTCCCCCTGCTGCTCCATCTCCTTAACGTATAATTGATAACGCCCCTCCTGAGCATATATGCTTACATAGCCTCTGGCTGTAACGGATATCCCGTTTGATGGCTTAAACCCTAAACCGAACGAATCAGGCTTAAACATAACGCAGCTTATCACTGAGGTTTCGTCCTTTAGCGAAAAGTA
>CAYSKA010000191.1:0-2388 GCA_964431505.1 uncultured Oscillospiraceae bacterium | reverse complement strand
TGAATAAAGGCGTAACCAAGTATGCTATAATTGCCGCGAGAATTGCCTGAATTAGCTTTAATAAAAAGAATTGGCCTGTCTTGAGCTGAATGAAGGACATAGATTGAATATATACGCATGCTCCGCCAAAGGTTATTATGAATGCCGCTACGGAGGCAAGCATATGAGCGGGGACGGCTATTCCAGAAAGGAGACGGCAGCCGTTTGTCATTTCAAACAGTCCGACGGCAAACGGTTCGGCCAGGCCTGAATGAAGCCCAATAGCGCTGAAAAGCCACGAAAATACGGTGCTAATCAAATCGAGGGCGCCGCTTTCACGCAAGATACATATCAGTACCATAAAGAATATTATCGTGCCGCATATATTCAACATTGCCGATACGCCATCCCCTATGCCTGATGCAATGACCGCGGGCCCTCTGTGGCAGGTGGTTTGGTATGGTTTAGACGCCTTTGGCTTGCATTCCCCGTTATACGGGTTTTTAAGGCCGCTTAGCAGGAGCGTAAGAAACGCGCTGCCGTAATGAGCTATGCATATAGGTACGGCAAGGGACGGGATTCCTAACATTGACGTACATAGCGAACCCGTAATAAACATGGGGCTTGCCAGATTGCATATAGCTGATAACCGCATCGCGTCATGTTGGCACAATGCTCCGGATTCCATGAGCATACCGCTTAGCCTTGCGCCAGAGGGCGCACCGGATATGCAGCATGTAAGAAGGAGCGGGACAGCAGGGCCGGAATACCTGCCATTTGAACGCTTGTTTTTATTAAGGCTAAAGGTTCCGGAGCGCTGAAGAATGGATGTACACACCATGAATGGAAACAGGGCCGGCATCACTACCTCAAGCCACAGATCAAAGCCATCCCTGGCAGCAAGCATGGCTGGACGGTAAAAGCATACAAGCAAAAGGCATAGCATTAACGCAATGATAGCAATTATACGTGTTCCCATGCCAAATAAATATGCTGGGAAATCCAAAAACCGAACGGTTTTTATACAACAATTAATGGAAAAGAATACTCCCTTACAGCGCTTCCCCCAAATATCAGAGATCTAATGCTTGTTGCAATAGTATCCAGTTTAATCAATCGTCTGGAGGCGCTGGATAGCTTATCAATATCCCTGTATCGGGTTATTACCGGAATGCTTGCTTGATTTGAAAGCTCTGACAATACGTGCATGGAGTCCTTACGCACGCCCAAAACCCTAAGGTACAGGGGCGTCTCTCCGTTCGCGGCCGCGTTTTTAGCCTCCTGAGTTATGCCAACAAGTGCATTCATACAAATTCTTCGTATTCTTGCCAGGCTGTATCGCTTGCTCTTGCACATGGATAAAAACTCGTGGTATGAACTTGAGCTTAGCGCAGAAAGGGCCAATACATTCTCCAATCCTTCACTTACATCAGCAATACGCGAAATTTCTTCATTGCCTGAGCTTAACAATCTATATACGAGAAGACGGAATAGGGTTTCGCCGCTATTTTGTATATCCGCCGCTAGTGCCGCATTGGTTAAATCATCGGCTATTGCGTCTGGAACGCGTCCTACGGCGTTTTTTAGTCTGTCGGCGCATATTTCCTCACGTATAGAGGAGGCGCTTGAGATATATTCCTTGAGCTCTGCTTCGTCATGGCCGCAAGACAGGCGTTTTATAACATGTGCTTTGATCATAGGCGCGTGCGTGCGTATGGCTCTAAGGTATTCAACGCCAAGAAGACTGTTGGGCTTGGAGAGGGCGTCAAACCCTTCCCGAACTATTCCCAGGCTTTCAGCAGCTTCATAAAAGGCCCTTGGGTATGCCCGGCCTTTTTTCAGATTTGCCCTTATTTTATCATCCAAATCATGCTTTTCTTTGCCTTCTATATTAGCTATTGACTCCATCGCCCTAAGATCAGGGGTTTCACTTCCAAAGCACAGATCCTTTACCATACCGGAACCATTTAGCAATCTTACGGCTCCAGATGCGAATCCCTCGGCTGATGAAAGCGAAAAGACGCAGGGAAGTTCAATAACCAGGCTAACGCCGCACTTTAATGCCATTCGGGTCCTTGTAAACTTATCAAACAAAGCCGGTTCCCCTCTTTGCACAAAGCTTCCGCTCATCACGGCAATCACATTAGGTTTCCCCGCAATATTGATGGTTTCGCGCAAATGGTGCATGTGTCCGTTATGAAAAGGGTTATATTCAGCAATTATGCCGGAACAAAGCATTTGGTTCACCTCAGCCAAATTATAACACATATTACGTTATTTTAAATAAATATATTCGGTAAATAAGTATTCATATCATACTACAAATGTAATACAAAAAATGCAGTTTTTATTGAAGTTCCCAATATAACTAAGAATTATAGTGTCAATCTGATATATTCAATAGACAGA
>CAYSKA010000190.1:0-2457 GCA_964431505.1 uncultured Oscillospiraceae bacterium | reverse complement strand
CTTGATTATTGTGCCTTGTGTTGCCATCGCATCATTCCTCCGTAAACAGTATATCGGCTCCAATGGCCTTTTCAACGTTAGCCTTTATCTTCGCCATCGCGACGCCGCCGGATCCATGGCTGTCCGGCACTGGTATGATAGCGGGATACGCCTGATCCCTGTATTTTTCAATCGTTTCACCGCACTGAGCAAAAAGCTGCTCGGTAATAAAGATTACCTTGCATCCAGCCTTCGCCAGCGCGGCAATGCGCTTTGAAGCGTCAAGCGCCTCATTCTCCGGATAAACCGCGAGCCCAATCGCCTTGAAGAGCATCACTGAATCGCGGTCGCCTATTATAGCTATATTTGCCCTGTTGTCAGACATACAGCTCCCTCAGTCTTTCGAGTATATCATCTTGTTTAAACCCGTTGCGCTTAAGCGTTATTATGATCCTTACAGCCTGCGCTTCCTGTTCCCTGGCAAGCATATAACCTATAACCGGCAGTATTGATTCGGTTTCCCATTTGTGCGCCTTTATCATCCTCATCAGGCAGCTGTCACGATGTTTTGAAACCGCGGACAGGTCGCCGGTCCTGATCGTTTCTTCCAATGCCGCCGCAATGCTGTCGTGCGCGGCTCCGCCGCCTATTGACCTGGCGATCACATCTATAGGAGCGTCAAAATATTTTTGAAGCTGCTCAAGCGTTATTTCACCTCCAGGAAGCAGCGCCGGCTCAAGCGCCTTAGCCCCTTCGCCGTTCCTTCTCAGCCTCAACAGGGTCAAAACATTGGTAAAATCAGCGCTCGCGCCAAAATACGCGTTTACAAACGGATTATTGAAGGTAAGGGCATACCTGTAATAGGCGCGGTCGAGCGTAGTGGAAATATCCCGCGGATTCACCTGTATGCTTAAGCGCTCCTCAAGCGCGTTCAGTTCGTCGGTGAACTGGACAGGCAGCTCAGAATAATTCCTTTCCCCTACCATCTCTACAAGCCGCTCGGTATCATACACCCCGCCGTCGGATACATTTTCAGCCGCCATGTCGAGCTCATCCATCAGGCGCAGCTTTATAAGCGTCTTTAGGTTTGTAACATCGGCGCGCATAAGGAAAACGTCGGTCAGCGCCTTATTGGGCGTTACCTCCTGTATAACCGTGCGCATACGGTCAAGTTCGTTTTTAATAAGCGTATCAAGATCGTCCGCCGTTGCTTCTGGCATTGAACCATACCCCTTCTCTATGAGAAGGCGCATCGCGTCGTTTAAACTCCCCTGAGCCATCCGGCTGATTCTTTCAGCGCTTAACAGCCCTTTTTCAAGGGTACGTATTAGGGCGACGGCATAGATCGTACTATCTTGCATTGGCTTCTCCTATCTAGGCCGACCCATCGTAAGGGCCGCCCGCCTTTGCAGGGAATCTTATGGTACAAGCGTGTATGGCGGTTATGCGGGCTTAAATGCCCTCTGGGAAAAGAATACCCGCAACCTCGCCCTCGTACGTTGCTTTTGCGTCCTCAAGCAGGGCTTCAAACGAACAGTTTTTCTCATATTTGTCTGCCGTGAGTATAAAGCCTCCGGTTACAGGCGCGTTCTCTCCAAGCGTTAGGGGCTTAAGGCCCCTTTTAGACAACTCGGCGTTAACTTTTTGCAACAATCCGTCTACAACGTCTCTGTCGCGCACTGCGCACCGCACCGTTTCCCCGCCCTCGGCTTCCCTTATAAGCAGCCCGCTCAGCAAACTTTCCCTGCGTTGTCCGGTTAAGGCGCACAGCTTTTCAAACGCTGCCGCAAACGCCCTGTCAATCAGCTCGCGCCTGCGCTCAAGCGCCGCCTTTCTGCCTTCAAGCTGGGCGTTGGTACGGCTTGTGTCAAGGATAGCGCTTGCTAATTCTATCCGCCTGCGTTCGTAATCGGCCTTAAGCGCATCCACCTGACGATCGGTGCGCTCCATCACGGCCTGAGCCTCGCGTTGAGCCTCGCTGAGCGTTGCTTCAGCGTCCTTGCGGGCGTCGGCCAGTATTCTCTCTATAAGAGCGTCAAGGCCGTTATTCACCTGATTAGGCATGTGTGCTCTCCTTGCATTAAATCATCATTATCGATATGAGCAGTGCAAACAGCGCGTAAAGCTCAACCATCAGCGTCAGAAGCATTGCGTTCATAAGCCCGTTTGCGCGCTTGCCTATTATGTTGATTCCGGCTACGGCGACCTTGCTCTGCTGTATCGCTGATACCAGCCCTCCAAACGCCATAGGGAGCGACGCCGCAAGCATCTGCAGACCTACGCCGACATTAGGGGCGGTTCCGCCCATCAGTCCGGAGCTGCTGAGTATCATAAACGCGATTACAAGGCCGTATATGCCCTGTGAACCCGGAAGAAGCTGCACTATCATGCATTTAAAGAAGGTCCCCGGTTGTTCAGCTACGCCCCCTGCCGCAGCCTGGCCCGCCCTGGCCACTCCAATGGCCGAGCCTATGCCCG
>CAYSKA010000189.1:0-2554 GCA_964431505.1 uncultured Oscillospiraceae bacterium | reverse complement strand
CGAGGTAACTTAGGATGGATAAGGACGGTAAAAAGGGATTTAGCCGCCATATAAAAAGATCCATTAATGGGATTAAACAGTTTTTTATGTCTAGAAAGAACAGCTTGTCTTCAAACGGCGGATTATTCGCAGCACTGCGCAGCGGATTTGTCAAAATGGGAGCATGGTTCGTTAAGCTCAAGCCTCTGCTCCGCGCATCGTTATGCATAGCGCTTGTAATCGTAATAGCCACTCCGATAGCGCTTGCCCTGATGCCATCGGCGGACCAGCAATCATCCAGCGATGCAGGCGGAGCGGAAAACGGGGCCGCAGCAGTACTAAATATCACGCCCGATCCTAAAATGATGAACGCGCCCTCAGAGCTGGATAAGTCGGAGATAATGCCATCATCTGAAATTTCGGGCAATAACAAACCTGAGACCCCCCCTGAAGCAACGCCTACAGCGGAGCCTACTACGGAACCAACGCCTACCCCTGTCTCGATTTTGTTTACAAAAGGCGATCATCACGACGATATAATGGAGATTCAGCTCAGGCTCATGGGACTGTTCTATATGGACTCCGACGAACCCACCGATTACTTCGGCCCGCAGACCGAGGAATCGATAAAGGTATTCCAGCGCAGGCATGGCCTTGAGATCACCGGAGTGATTGACAAAACTACATACGATCTGCTGATGAGCTCAAGCGCCAAAACCTACATGGTGGGCCTGGGCGATGAAGGAACGGACGTAAAGGAGCTGCAGGAAAGGCTTTATGAACTCGACTACATCAGTACTGTAACGGGCCACTTTGGCAGTGATACCGAAGATGCGGTCAAAAAGTTCCAGGAAAAGAACAACCTTACTGTCGACGGCAAGGTAGGAACCGAAACCAGGGAAGCGCTTTACAGTGAAAACGCCAAGGCAAACGCGCTTTCATACGGCACCCAAAGCCCCGAAGTTAAACAGTATCAGGAAATACTCAAGCGTTTGGGATATCTGACAACGGATCCGGATGGAACATATGGAAACGACACTGTAGCGGCTGTAAAACGCTTTCAGGAACGCAACGGATTGATCCCCGACGGTTATCTGGGGCCTAAGACAAAGAAACTGCTCCTTTCAGGCGACGCCCAGGCAAACGCCTTAATGATAGGCATGAGCGGAGACGACGTAGAGAATGTCCAGCGCCTGCTTAAAAAATGGGGTTATCTCAATGAGAGCTCATGTACAGGATACTACGGTTCGGTTACTGAATACGCGGTGAAGGAATTCCAGCGCAGAAACGGGCTCTCGGTTGACGGCAAGGTAGGACGCCAGAGTATGAAGGTGCTGACAGGCGATAATGTAAAGGGACCTGGCTCTGGATATCAAGTTGGAGGCGGCAGCAGCGGTGGCGGTGGCAGCGGCAGCGGCGGTGGTAGCGGCGGTGGCGACTCCAGCACTACTTCAAGCGTAGAACAGCTGATAAAGGTTGCCAGGACTAAGCTAGGAAGCCGCTACGTAAGGGGCGGAAAAGGACCGAACACCTTCGACTGCTCAGGGTTTGTGTATTGGTGCCTTAACAAGGCGGGCGTATCACAGCCTTACCTCACCTCATACGGATGGAGAAGCGTATCCCATTACAGGCGTATATCGTCTATGAGCGATGTAAAACGCGGAGACATACTGGTGTTCAGGATGTCATCCAGTCAGGGTCATGTTGGCATAGCGCTTGGCGGCGGACGCATGATCGACGCCTCAAACAACCTTGGCAAGGTAGTAGAACGCAGCCATACCACCAACTACTGGCAGAGATACTTCCTATGCGCATACAGGATATTCTAATCTAAATACGATCAGACATTTAAAAGCCACAGGAGAGCTGCTCCTGTGGCTTTTTGATTTCGTATTACAAACTCTCCTGCATATTCATCCCAATGTTATCCATCTGCTATGCGCTATATAGCATGGGATACAGTCTGGACTGTCCTGAACCTGCGGCAAGCATGCTGCTATCAATTCAATCAGAATCTATATACGATTGGTCTAAAGCGCCGTTTTTTCGTAAACGCCTGCACATCCCCTCCTTGTTTTTTTCGATGGCAACGCTAACCGCCCACCTCTGATGCGCTAAAAACAGCTTTTCATAGCAGTCGCCAGCGTTAAGCCACACAAGTTCATGGTTGGTTTCCGTTGGCTCCGCTACCTTGCCCAATATCTCCCCAAAATAAAAATAGGATGTGTTGTGCATGTGGCGCTTAAAACGTACGGCATAATGATACCTCTCCGACCGGCATATAAGATCCCCTATCCTTACGTTTACTCCCGCCTCTTCCATGCACTCGCGCTTAACGCAGTCAATATGGGATTCTCCCTGCTCCAATCCTCCGCCTAATAAGAAATAACCTCTGGTTGTCTTTGCCACGGGAATTCTGCCATTGTCATCAAATGCAATAATATATATCCCTGTACGCTTGCCATAGTTTATGCCGGGCTTTTTCCTGTCAAACAATTTATTTAAAATGGCCACAAAACTATTCCCCTGTTCTTAAGTCAATATATAAAAAGTATACCCCTTATCCAGAAATGAG
>CAYSKA010000188.1:0-2623 GCA_964431505.1 uncultured Oscillospiraceae bacterium | reverse complement strand
GTGAGAGAATTGACGCCGCGCTTCCAGTGCTCCATGGAAGAAACGGGGAGGATGGAACCGTTCAGGGCTTGCTGGAGATGGCAGGGATACCTGTCATAGGCTGCGGTATGCTATCCTCCGCCATATGTATGGATAAGGATGTGGCCCACAGGCTTGTAAAATCTGCGGGCATCAGCACCACGCCTTGTGTAGTTTTACGAAAGGGCGATGATATGCATGATATCGCACTGAAAGTATCTAAGCTCAGATATCCGCTGTTTGTAAAGCCGGCCAGGTCAGGCTCTTCAATAGGCATATGCAAGGTTGAATGCGAGGACGGCCTGACGTACGCCGTAAACAGTGCGTTTGAGCATGATACTAAGGTTGTAATAGAGCAGGCCGTAAAGGGGGTTGAGGTGGGCTGCGCAATGCTTGGTAGCGGCCCTGAGCCAACAACCGGCTCTGTTGATGAAATAGACCTGGTCAGCGGCTTTCTGGATTACGAGGAAAAATACGGGGCGAGAACCGCCACCATCAGGGTTCCCGCGTGCATTCCCGAAAGCATCGAAGATAGGATTAAACAGACGGCTAAGCGTATATACCGCGTGCTTGAATGCAGCGGCTTTGCGCGCGTAGATATGTTTTTAGCTGAAAATGGTGAAATAGTGTTTAACGAAGTAAACACAATACCTGGCCTTACGTGCAAAAGCCGCTATGCAAAGATGCTTGAGGCGGCCGGAATAAGCTTTAAAGCGTTTATAAACATATTATTGGATGGGTGGTATAAAGATGAAAGACATAGTTATGAATCAGAGGGCTGTATACAAAGGTAATCTGATACTTGTAAACAGGGATAATCCCATACGCGAAAGGATCAGCGAGTCCGACCTCGTCCCGGTTAGCCAAAAGGATGGAGGCATACTGCTATGCGGCGATGCGCAGCGCATGCTCCTCCAGCTTATCTCGGCGCTCGGCGCGCATGATACCATCGTTCCGGTAAGCGGCTACCGCAGCGCTGAGGAACAACGTGATATATTTGAAAGCTCAATGCTAGAAAATGGCGCAGAGTTTACAAACGCTTATGTAGCGCCCGTTGACGCCAGCGAGCATCAGACCGGGCTTGCTATTGACCTGGGTGAGAATCTGCCCGATATAGATTTTATACGCCCTAGCTTTCCATATCATGGAATCTGCCAGAAATTTAGGCAGGCCGCCCCAAGCTTTGGATTCGTAGAGCGTTATTCAGAGGATAAAACGTCAATAACCGGCATTGCGCATGAGCCCTGGCATTTTCGTTATGTAGGCGCCCCACACTCGCTTATTATGGCCCGCTTAAACATGGCTTTGGAGGAGTATATTGGTTACTTGCGTCAGTTTACATACGATTCGGGACCTCTCATTGAGGAGATGGAGAACAGTACGGTTAAAATATACTACGCTCCGTTTGACCAGTATGAATCGAAGGCGTTACCAATACCCCATGATAGGCCCGTCCAGATTTCAGGCAACAATAATGACGGTCTTATAATTACGGTATGGGATAGAGCGGATTAGTCTGGTATTCAGCTACCCTCAGTTTACAAGGGTACATATAGACTATAACTATACAATATCAAAGACAACTAAAGAGGTGCTACATGGCCCGAAAAAGGATAACACAGATATTTCCCTTCCTGCTCCCATTAAGGGTTAAGCAGCGCAAGCTGTTCTTCTATTTGAGGATGCGGTTTGATAGAAACAGGTATTCAAAGATAATACAGAAGCAGCGGCTTCCATACGAGGTGTTTCACGCCAGCTTTTCAATGATAAACGAAGAAAGCGGACACGATATACAGTATCAGTATAACAAGGTTCATAACCTCAAGCTGGCCGCATCCACGATGGACGGACTGCTAATAAAGCCCTCTGAAACGTTTTCATTTTGGATGCGTGCGCGCTTTGCTGATAAGAAGACGCCGTACAAGGATGGCCTTACCCTGGTATACGGAAAGGTTGTGGGTCAGTATGGCGGAGGCCTATGCCAGCTTAGCGACCTGATATACTGGATGTTTCTCCATACCCCGCTTGATATAGCCGAAAGGCATCCACATACCATAAGAAGCTTCCCTGCATCTGGAATTCCGCAGGGCGCGGAAGCTACCATAAGCGAAGGCTGGCTTGATCTGAAGGCCCAAAACCACACTTCCGACTTGTATCAGCTGGCCTTTGAGTTTACCGAGGACTCGATAGATGGATATGTGTTGTCAGACAGTCCTGCCAAATGCCGTTTTGAGGTAGAGGCCAGGGATGTCGTGTATATACGCAAGAATGACCGTATGTTTGAACAGGCGGATGTTTATAGAAAATCCCTGGACGCCGAAACCGGAACCATGGTAAGCGAGGATTTCCTTTATACCGACCGCTGTGAAATCGGATTCAACCCTCCTGAAGGCGCGGAAATTATTGAGCACGACGATTGAGTATTGAATGTTAATTATGGGTCGGGGCGGTCCCCGGCCCAGTTTCATCAACAGAATTTATTGCTCAATTATGAAATAACCCGCTTTCGCATGTCATAATAATATATGCCATATCAACCTTCAAATATCTATTGCTTTACATCATTGGCAACTATATAATTTGTATGCTGGCCATGAATTTTTGC
>CAYSKA010000187.1:0-2640 GCA_964431505.1 uncultured Oscillospiraceae bacterium | reverse complement strand
GCCGAATAAAACACTCCGGAAGGGGATGTCCATATGCCAATATTTCCTGAGATGTGGATGAGCGAGTTGTTCGCTAAAAGTGATATTGTTCAGCTCATCTCGGAGTACGTATATCTTTCCCCCAAGGGCGGACGAATGTGGGGATTGTGTCCGTTTCATAGCGAAAAAACCGCTTCTTTTTCGGTTTCTCCGGACAAGCAGCTATATTATTGCTTTGGATGCCACTCTGGAGGCGGGATAATACAATTTGTCATGGAGATCGAAAAGCTTTCCTATTCTGAAGCAGTTGAATTCCTTGCCAGGCGCTGCGGTATGGAGCTGCCAAACGAAATCAATGATGAAAATCTAAAGCGTGATAGAGCGTATAGGGAGCGATTGTATGCCGCCTGTAAGGAAGCCGCGCTTTTTTATCATGATTCTTTGATGGGTGAGTTTGGGGAGGAGGCAAGAGCATATGTCTTAGGCCGTGGAATAAGCGCCAAAACGGTGAGAAGATTTGGGCTTGGCTACGCCCCAAAGGGCTGGGACAACATAAAGAATTATTTGAACGGCAAAGGGTTTTCAGATAAGGAGCTTCTTGACGCGGGGCTTATAATTGGCAAAGCAGGAAAAAGCTACGACGCATACAGGGGGCGTATAATTTTTCCCATAATTGCCGCCAATGGGCGCGTGGTAGCGTTTGGCGCTAGAACGATGAATCCTGAGGACACACCCAAATACATTAATACAGGGGATACTCCTATATATAAAAAACGCCAAAACCTATATGCGCTGAACTTCATGAGAGGAAGCAGCTTTTCCGATATCATTATGGTTGAGGGGTACTTGGACGCCATAAGCCTGCACCAGTACGGTATCCAGAATACGGTTGCCTCCCTAGGAACTGCATTGACAGAGCATCAGGCCAAGCTCTTGAAACGATATGTACCAAAGGTGTATATAGCATATGATGGAGATGCCGCTGGACAGAACGCAACATTGCGAGGGATGGAAATCCTAGCGGCCGAGGGCTTGGAAGTGCGCGTGATTGCATTGCCAGGGGGAATGGATCCGGATGATTTTGTAAGGGCTAACGGTATGGAGGCTTTTTTGCAGCTAAAGGAAAGTTCTGATGATCTTAATACCTTTAAACTAGGCCACATGGCTGCAGGTTTTGATTTAACCAATGAAGACGGTCGTATCGCCTATGCAAAGGCTGCATGCAGCTTTATAGGCAAACTGGAACCTGTAGAGCAGACGAAACATCTTAAGCATCTAGGCGACGTAACAGGGATACCTTTGGAAAGCCTAAAAGCACAGTGCAGCCTGCACGAAAGCCCCAAAAAGAATAACCCTGGCAGAAAACGGAATAATAGAGATGAAAAAGTCACGAAGGAACTAACGGAGCACGAAAGGATTGAGAAAACGTTGCTTGCTTGCATGCTGTCGGGCAAGGATGCGTTTTATGCAATACAGCGCAGTCCTTTCTATAGTAAGTTCAATATATTTGGCAGCGGCCCATACGCGAAGTGTATCCATATGCTTGCAGAAGCATATTCTGTATCCTGCGAACCGGATGTTAAAAAACTAATATCATCCATGGACGCTGTGGATGCTGAACTTGTCATTATGGCTTATGAGGAACGCTCCGCTATATCCGATTCCTTAGTTACAGGGACACAATGCCTAAAAAGACTTGCGCTAAGGGAAGTGGAAAGCAAAGCTTACGAAACAGCGCAGGCGCTGAAAGCAGCAAAGGACCCTGAAGTTCAGGCGGAACTTAAGTCAAAGCTTCAAGAGCTTTTTAGATATATAAACGATATTAAAAAACCGTGAAAAGGAGCGGAATGATGGAAAATATTGGCAGTCGTGCCACAAGGGTTGATGAGCTTATTGAAAAGGGCAAAGCAAAGGGAGTTTTAACCTATAAGGAGGTTATGGACACCCTTGAAGAACTCGAACTTGACCCTGAACAGATAGAACGCATATACGACCGATTCGAAGCGGCCAATATTGACGTTGTAGAAGAAACCAGCGCCGCTGATGAGATCGTTGAGGACATTGAGCAAATCGAAACTGAGATCGTAGCAGCGGAAGGAATAAGCATAGATGATCCGGTTCGTATGTATCTTAAGGAAATTGGCAAGGTCCCGCTATTAACCGCAGCTGAGGAGATTTCGATAGCTAAGCGCATGGCAGATGGGGATGAGGAAGCGCGCAAAGAGCTTATCGATGCAAATCTAAGGCTTGTGGTAAGCGTAGCCAAAAAATATGTTGGCAAAGGCCTGTTGTTTTTAGATCTTATTCAAGAAGGCAACCTTGGATTGATAAAGGCCGTAGAAAAGTTTGATTATCGAAAGGGTTACAAGTTCTCCACATATGCTACGTGGTGGATACGACAGGCTATTACACGGGCAATAGCGGATCAGGCGCGTACCATACGAATACCAGTCCATATGGTAGAAACCATAAACAAGCTCATACGCTGTCAACGGCAGTTGATACAGGAGCTTGGGAGGGAACCCAGGCCTGAGGAAATAGCCAAGGAGATGGACATTACTGTTGAAAAGGTCCGTGAGATAAAAAAGATCGCGCAGGAGCCGGTGTCTCTGGAAACGCCAATCGGCGAGGAGGAGGACAGCCATCTGGGAGATTTTATAC
>CAYSKA010000186.1:0-2729 GCA_964431505.1 uncultured Oscillospiraceae bacterium | reverse complement strand
ACCCTGAAGTCTGTACGCCTTATTGATGTTATAGCCGATCATTTTTGTTTTTATCCCGCGCGGCGCATCCATCAAATGGATCAGGCCGATTATTTTATTCGTTTCCTTCAAAACAACGGCGTAATGCTCGTCAGCGTTTGATATAGCGGCAAAGCTATCCAAAAATTCCTTGTCGTCCTTTGAAGGGGAAGCATGGTAAGCGCCGTCGTCCAGACAGCTTTGCTCATCGGATACGATTTCGAACAGATCGTCGATGTCCTCCGCCTTTACATTTCTCAATAATAATCTCTTTGTTTCTAATGCCTGCAAAATCATACCTCCTTCAAATCACTGTTTTTTCACCTGGCATTATCATATCATGCTGAACGCCTTGTTTCCACATAAATCTATACCCCTATCAACTCAGGGTACTACCCCCGGTTGACAAGGGTAAAAGCCTTTGCAGCTCAGTAAAAGAGGCAGGCGCGTGCAGCGCTATGAGCTGAGAAAACGTTAAGTATAGCATTACGGCTATGGGCCGCTTATCTTACATATGGTACCGGCGCTGCAAAGCGGCTTTTGATAAAGAAGGCGCGGTACAAGTCCCCCGCAAAAGCGGGGATGGAATTTCAGCTGGTTTATGCTGCTAAAGGGAACGTCAAATAGCCCAACAATGGTATTGACGCTTAAAATATGATGGCGGATAGCGCTTTGGCCTGAAAAGGGCCGGAGCAAATACCCCGGCCCGCCTCTTTTCTATAATCTGAGTGCGGCTATATTAGACCAGCAGCACAAGCCGCTGCCCAGGCGTTATGGTATCCTTGAGCTGCGGATTGGCCTCCCTGAGCGACTCCCTGCTGATATTGAACCGCTTCGCGATATCATAGAGCGTTTCGCCTTCCTCGGCAAAGCAGATTATTATTCCCTTGGGAGCGTCCGGAGGGGCACATTCCTCAATTCCGGTTACAGCGTCGGTTTCATACGCGCGGTAAACGTCCGCGTCGATATATAGGGTGTAGTTTACATCTGCCGCATGGCCTGTTCCTCCGCCGATGGAGGCTGTACATCTTACGTTTGCGTCGGCGTCGCACATGGCCGTGCATTCGGCGTCCATCTGCGCAAAGAAGGGTATATCCTCAGTAAACGAATACAGCGTGCCGCCGTCGGTCTGATAGATTATCCTTGTAAACAGTATGCCCTCAACGTCAAGCTTGCCGTCGCCGCAGGAGCAAGACGTTACCATGGGGCGCGCGGACGAGTACAGCGGCCTGTATATGTCGGGCATTCCCTCTGGAACCTCCACGCTTTCGCGCAGCGTCTGCTTGCCAGATGCCCCAGGCCCCTGAAGCATAAACCGTGCCCGCTGCGTGGCCGGCCTGAACGGCAGCGATGGGGAATACGCATCCAGCGTGAGCGTTACCGACGACCGCTGGGGGGAGAACAATTCTACGTTTATAATGGATTCAACGGACAGTATGCCGAACTCAGCGCCAACGGTTCTTACGGATATGCTCTGAACCGCGGCCCTGCCGGTGGGCATCATGGACGCCGACTCTATTGCCACCAGCTCCTCAAAGGGTATATGCTGTACGATCTGGCTTAGCCTGCCCCCGCTGTCTACGCACAGCGCGCTTACGGTAAGGGTTCCCGATACGCATGCGTCGCCGCCTTCAAGCTCTATGCTGCGTATCATAGCCTCGCCCGAGGCGGTAAGAACGGTGCTTATGCCTGCCGCGGCTATATCCTCCCTTACGCGGATTAGCCCTCCGCCGGCGTCTGTGCGTCGCGTGTATTCCACCCGCTCCGTCTTCATCTCAAGGTCGCCCACGCCGGACAGGCCTGCCATTATGCGCATGGGGACGGGGTCCTCAAGGCGGCAGGAAATGTCGGCAACAGCCTCCAGCGATATCTGGCTAATGTTAGGCGTGGCGTTGAGCGTCTGGATTACAGCGGTCAGGTTTGCGCGCATACCAGGCTTTGCCTCCCCTATCGCCAGCGAATGCTTGAACGGTGCGCTGGATGTAAACGCGTATACGTTTGCGTCGCTGTCCGTGCATATAAATTCCGCATGCACCGCGCCTTCAATGTTTACATGCCCGGGCACCACCTCGAACGAAGTAAGGTCAACGGAGCCCTGCGCATCCAGCACGCTGGCTATATTCCGCCCCTCGGGAGCTGGCACGTTGCCCTCGGCCAGCGCCTGTGACACGCTTCCTCCAGCTATCCTGTCTATCGATATCTCATTCCATATTAACTCCATATGCGTTGTCCTCCGCTATGATGATGATAATGTATATGTAAGAAAATCGGAATGCAGAATGCATTGATTCAATGAAAAATTAAAGTTATGTAAAAAATCCGGCATAGCCGGCGGATTGGCCGGTCCGCCTTTGGCGCTGCATATTAATGCGATTAGGCATATTTTGCAAAATACAAGGAAGCTGCTATATTTGCAGGTTCGAAACAATTTGAGACAGGATTGAAAATTATACGATTAATGAAAATATAGGAAAAATAATCAAATAATGCGTTGCATCATTGCACGCGCGGCCGTTTTGCAGTCCCTTTGATATTGAAAGGCTGCTGAGGTTCCTCAGGCTTAATGCCGGAACAAAGGCTGTGCCACTCGCATGTTCCGCACACCTGGCTAAGCTGTCCTGATTTTATTATTTCGCCGTAAGCGCGGTTTAGAAGCGTTCCGTAAGGGAGTTCTAATCCGTAATCAAAGCCGCAAAGCTCCAGGCATCGGG
>CAYSKA010000185.1:0-2753 GCA_964431505.1 uncultured Oscillospiraceae bacterium | reverse complement strand
TATTGTGATTATATTATTACAAGCATTTATAAGCATATGCTATATTTTAAACAATACAGATGTATGTACTAACTAAAAGAGTGACGTTGTATAGATTATAAATGATACTTCGCATAAAATATATATTACAAAAAGGACATCACCAGGATGCCCTTTTAATCTATAAGCCATTAAACTTCTTGCTTATGGTCCTCAAACATTGACAGCTGTTCTGAAAAGCTCATCTCAAACAGCTTGTCCGACAGATGCCCAAACATGTAGCTCATTGGCTGGCGCTCATGTATTGTATAAACAGCCTGGGCAAATAGCGGCGCGGCTGAGATTATCTTTATTTTGCTTGAATCTTTGATAGCCGGACATTCAACCGTATCGGTTGAAACGAGCGTTTTTATTGGGCTTTGCTCAATCTTATGAACGCCTGCTTCATTCAATACTACATGGGACAGGAATGCGTATACATCCTTAGCGCCCTTATCCTTCAACCCATGGGCGACATCGGAAATCGTTCCGCCGGATATGGTGAAATCGTCGACTACGAGACAGTTCTTCCCCTTAACATCTCCAATAATTTCAAGCACCTTTGCATTCTCGTCATGTGCGGTGCGGACCTTATCTCCAATCGCAACGGGGCGGTCAAGTTCTGTGGCAAACAGGCGCGCGCGCTTTGCAAATCCTGCGTCAGGGGAAACGATTACAAGATCGTCGTCAACTATGCCCATACGGCGGGCGTATTCGCATAGAAGCTTTTGTCCGTATAGGTGATCGACGGGCTTTGTAAAAAATCCCTGAACCTGGGCACTATGGAGATCCATGGTTATTACTCGGTCGGCGCCCACTGTTTCGATACAGTCGGCACATACGCGGGCCCTGATGCTCACGCGCGGCTCGTCTTTCTTATCGCCCTTGGCATATCCAAAATAAGGTATGATCGCGGTAACGGAACTTGCGCTTGCGCGCTTAAACGCATCTATCCAAAAAAGAAGCTCCACCAGTTCGTCATTAGGACTTTTGCCTATCGATTGAACGATGAAGACATCGCTGTTGCGTATGGATTCGTCGACTCTGACAAATATATTCTTGTCAGAGAACTTGATTGTCGAGGACTCGCCGAGCTTGATACCCAGAAAGCTGCACATCTTTTCTGCAAAACCCCTTGAACTATTGCCCGCGAATATCCTTATTTCAGGCATATAAATCACCATTCCTTTCAGGCAATTAAAATCTATTCTATTTTAACACACCAATATGGCGTTATCAACAAAGATGCTTAAATTACTACTTTTTAACTCTAAAAACTTGCAGATAGACATATTCGACATACTTTGACATATGCGTTTTATAGATAACAGCTCTAATCGACCAGAGCATAAAACAGGGCAGGCAAATACAGGTTTGCCGCTTAGCATTCACGCCTCACTGCTAAATTATACACAGTCTTGGGGAGCTGAAATTTGCATTGACAAATTCTTATATCTATACCAACCTGAAAATAGGATCGCGAAAGATAAGGGCGCCTTCTACGCGAAATTGTAATACTTATTAAAGTGCCATCACCCTAATGGTCAAAATAGGTTATACTATCCTTGAGAAAAGGGGGTTGGATGAAGAGAATTATATTTTTAGTGATTACACTGGCGGTCGCATTGTGCTGCTCATGCAGGTACGACGGCCCGACGGTTGCAGGCCCGGATGAGATAGTTGTGAATATACACAATACGTGTAATTCTGACATATATGGAGTACATCTTGAGTATTACCTAGGAAATAAGGCGGTGGGAGGACATATCGCTTCACGCACCCCTAATATGGACGTGGCCTTCAAAAAGGGTGATATGATTAGCAATGCTATTCCTAAAGAGGCCTTTTTGCCAAGCGGCAGCCTGGAGGGCTTTGGAATTGAGACCTTTGTAGTCTTGGAGGGCGGCAGGGAGGTAAGCGCCGGAGATATAATAAAATGGGATGCTGAATTTGGAAAGGTTTATGAGATGAAATTGTCGGATAGCAGCAATGGCGAGTATTATTTGTCGTTGAATTATAATTAGTAAATGAATGCGTTCAAAAGCCAGTCCGAATCCTTTGATTGGCTTTTGAGCGCATTACTAATTAAGATTATACGTTCTGGTGACGCTTTCGAATAACAATATAGCATGTCATAGGTTTAAACACGCGGAATAGTCACTCCATGTGCATAATGCAGGCCGACACATGGAACGATTCGTTGCCGGGCATCTTTCCAGAGCGTATCTCAGTTGTTACAAAACCCATCGATTTGTATAAGTTAATTGCCGGGTCATTTCCTGCGAGCACCTCAACGTTAAGTGGCCTTATCATAGTGCTTTTAATAACATGTTTAACAAGGAGCGTGCCTATTCCGCGGCGCGCCAACGCCGGGTCGACATACAGCCAAGCAAGCTCGTCGCAGGAATACGCGACAAATCCCGCCACCATTTCGTCTGCTAAGGCGACAAGGATCGTATAATCAAATAAGCCCTCGCTAAACGCCGCTTGGGAAAGCGGTACAAAAGCCTCCGTTAGGCCCGCGAGACGCAGCTCGGCCATTCGCGCTTCATCGTGAATTTCCATCATTCGGGGCCAATCGGCAGGCCGATATTCTCTAATCAAAATATCCATATATTTATACCCTTTCCGTATCCATACAGTAGAATTATGTTTATATTAACTAAAATTTTAACAATAATCAATGGCTTAAGCCGTGATAGCAGCAAGGTAAAAGGGTTAAGCCATATCAATTA
>CAYSKA010000184.1:0-2780 GCA_964431505.1 uncultured Oscillospiraceae bacterium | reverse complement strand
GCTTTAATCAAAGGCATGCTTATCACCTCAACTAAATAAAGACATTATAACCCAGCAATATAAATAATGTAAGGCCCCGATAATTAAAATCAATTATCATGCATAAACCCGTTTCCAAAGGGAAATAATCGACATATACACAGGAGGTGAATATCTATAATGAAACAATACCGCATACCACATAAAGCCGCGTCTGTCGTCATTGCCGCATGTACCCTCCTAATTGCAATTATATGCTTTGCTGCTGAGGGCAAGAATGATGATGACGGCATATTCCGCCTTCATATAATCGCAAACAGCAATTCCGAAACCGATCAGAGGGTAAAGCTGCTTGTGCGCGACGCTCTTCTTGAATATGAAGCGGAACACCTTTCATATGCCACTAACGCGTCCAAGACGCGCGGGGAGCTTATGGCTCAGGGAAGGGACGTGCTTAACGTAATAAGAGGGGTTTTAAATGATAATGGAGTGGATTATAACGTTCAGCTTAAAGTTGGGAACTATCCGTTTCCCGACAGGGAATATGCTGGAAACCTTTATCCCGCTGGCAACTATGAAGCACTGAGGGTTGTCCTAGGCGAAGGCAAAGGTGAAAATTGGTGGTGCGTCATGTTTCCGCCTTTATGCATAGTACAAGACTACGAGGGAGAAGTTAATACCGATGAGGGTGTTGTGTTCAAAAGTTTTTTTGGCGAACTAATACAATATCTGTTCGGAGGTAAGATTATATGGAACGGAAAAGCAGAAAATTAGCCTTTTTAATCGCACTGTTACTTATAACGTGTACGCTCCTTGAGCCTGTCACGGTAAGGGCCGCTACTGTGCTTAAATACGGTTCGCGCGGAGACGACGTGGTGAACCTGCAAAGCAGGCTTAAGCGATGGAGCTACTATTTTGGAAGCATTGACGGAATATTTGGTTCGAAGACTAAAGAAGCCGTAATGTACTTTCAACGCAAAAACGGCCTTGCGGTCGATGGTATGGTCGGACCACAGACGGCAAAATCGCTTGGGATGAACCTTTCATCAAGCACTTCTTCAGGAGGCTCGTCATCAAATGCATCCGGAGACGTGTATCTTCTAGCTAGGGTCGTTTACGGAGAAGCTAGGAGCGAACCGTATAAAGGACAGGTTGCGGTGGCGGCCGTTGTACTAAACAGGGTCAAAAACTCCTCTTTCCCAAATTCGTTGTCAGGGGTCGTATACCAAAGCGGAGCATTCTCAATAGTCGCGGACGGCCAGATCAATCTGGCTCCTGATCAATCCGCTATCAATGCGGCGCGGGACGCTATGAACGGATGGGATCCCACAAACGGATGCATCTACTATTTTAACCCCGCAAAAACAAGCAATAAGTGGATGCACAGCAGGCCTAAGGTCGTT
This sequence comes from uncultured Oscillospiraceae bacterium, assembly GCA_964431505.1. Classification (GTDB taxonomy): domain Bacteria; phylum Bacillota; class Clostridia; order Christensenellales; family CAG-138; genus UMGS946. The sequence goes on along the minus strand of CAYSKA010000184.1, from coordinate 1,398 downwards.
ACTATAGGTTCGCATGTGTTCTGCAAATGACATTACAGCGGCTGAATTAAGCCGCTAGGAGTCGGGAGGCATTAAATGAGCGATAAAGTCAAAACAACATTAGGAATAGCCATACCGCTTGTTCTCGTACTGGCGCTGATAGTGGTAAGCGTTTGGGGCGTGCAGCAGCAAACTAGGGCCGATTCATACCAAAATTCAACCGAGTCCATGTACAGGCGGGCCTTTATTGAACTTGCGGACAACCTTTCTGATTTAGAGGCGACGCTCAGCAAGCTTATGGTTTCTGGTTCCAGGAACCATACCATAATCCTGCTTGACGATATATGGAGGCTTAGCGGCGCGAGCGTTAGCCTGATGTCCCAGATACCTTCGTCCCACGTGGATACGTATCAGCTGAATCGGTTTATTGTGCAGGTTGGCGACTACGCGCATAGCATGATGGAAAACCTGATAGGCGGTACGGTCATGTCCGAGAGGGACGGCGAACAGCTTGTGAAACTCCATGAGACCTGCGTTTCACTTGCAAATGAGGTAAGGGCGCGCGTTGATTCCGACGATGTGCCGATAGACCTTTTATCAAACGACGATTACTTTGAACCTTCATCAAACGAATATGAAGACTCCGAAGGCGTGGAAAAGTTCCCTACGCTTATCTATGACGGACCGTACTCTGAAAGCACCGAAAAGCTTGAGCCAAAGGGTGTAACCGGAGATGAAATAAGCGAAGACGGGGCCATGCAAAAGGCCCTTGGGTATGCCCCTGGAGCGCAGCTGGAATCCGCCGGCGCCTCGGACGGCAACATCCCAGCGTATGACTTCAGCGGCACCCTGGAAGATGGGCGTTCGATAGATATATCCGTTACAAAAAAGGGCGGGCATCTGTTATGGAAGATGAGCAGCGCTAATGGCCAGGAAACCGGCGTTCCTGATGAATCGCTTACCGAAAAATACCGCAATGCGGGACTTGATTATCTCGATAAGCACGGTTTTAAAGGGATGGTAGGAACCTATGCTCAGTATTATGCAGGCGTGGCGCTTATAAACTATGCGGCAACGCAGGATGACGCCATCCTTTACAGCGACCTAATTAAGCTTTGGGTAGACCGCGAAACCCTCGAAATTGTCGGCTTCGACGCTAGAAATTATCTATACAGCCATGTTGAGCGCAAGCTTGAGGAACCAGAGCTTAGCGTTGAGGATGCAGAAAGGATGTTAAACCCCAACCTGACGGTTGAATCAAGGGAGATGGCGTTTATACCGGTAACGCCATCCAATGAACGGTTATGCTATGAGTTTAAATGCACCCTAGGCGATCAGGCCTTCATAGTGTATATCGACGCCGTCACTGGAGACGAACTCCAGATATTTAGGATCATTGATTCAGAGGACGGACAGTTG
>CAYSKA010000183.1:0-2783 GCA_964431505.1 uncultured Oscillospiraceae bacterium | reverse complement strand
CATATTCAATATTCACCACAAGTTTTTTTACATACTTCAAACTACATTCTGGATTGCCGGATATATACCGCAGTGATATACTTTAAATATCTAAGATATATGGTAATCAGTCCATATATCCGTATTTTAGGAGGATAAGCAATGAAAGCAAGAAAACTTATGGCCATGCTACTGTCCGTGTTCATGCTGTTTTCAGCGGCGGCAATGGCTAGCGGCGGCATGGAGGATCCAAACCAGACAAATCTGTACGGATATGCCACATACAACTTTTTAGGCTCGCATATAGGAGTATCGGATGTAGAATCATGGGCATATTTCAATTCGCAGGCTCCGCAGACGGTGGTTACCCTTGGCAGCCGTATGAATTATCAGTTTTTTGCGGGCGACGTAAGGGACGGCATTGTATACGCGTATCAGGCGAGGCTGGTTGACCAGGGGGATGAGACCGGCGGGCTAAATGTCGACGATTTTTATTCCTTTAATACGGAAACCTGGGCGGGAGTAAAGTTGGGGGAGTGCCCTGAGAACCTTTATGTAGTAGATATGGCATATGCCCAAGATGTTGATATAATGTACGCGCTGGTTATAAATTCGGATGACGCGCGTCATCACCTCATGTCCGTAAATCTTGCGAACGGCTCCTTGACAGAGCTCATGGACGTAACCGGTACTGCCTCGGGAATTGTTACAGGGCTCGCGTACCTTGGCAATGGGGTATTTATGAGCTTTGACAGCCATACCGGCTACTCCGTGACGTTTGACCTTGACGGGAATGTAAACAGGCTCTCGTATGTTTATCACACCAATATGTACGGCTGCAACTCCATGACCTACAGCGCGGCGTCTGACACTGTATATGCATCGATGTGCTATTTAAACGGCGATACTGAGAGCAGGCTCTTTGCCATTGACCCTGTTACCGGCAGCGGCGAGTACATCGGTAATATAGGCCCGGGCTACGGCACCCAGGTTATGGCGCTGTTTACCATGGACCAAGCGCCGGATATAGATATACCCGACCCTGAGGAGTTTAATGGCGCATTGAATGTGGACGGCGGGCAGCTTAACTTCCACAATGACCCGGCAACGCCCTGGGCTGTCGAAACTTCAGGCGGAAGAACCTACGCCGCATCCGATATTGCGGGGCAGCATAATGCGTCGTCATCCGTAACAGCAAACTTTTATGGGCTTGAAGCGGGGCAGACGCTTTCTTTTGATTGGAGGGTTTCGAGTGAATCGTCATACGATATGCTGAATTTTTACGTAAATGGCGTATCCCAGGGCCGAATAAGCGGTAATGCAGGCTGGACCAGCGTCAGCTATACCGTTTTAGCGGACGGCGACTATACATTCAAATGGACATATTCAAAGGATTCGAGCGTAAGCTCCGGCGAGGACAGGGGCTTTATCGACAATATCGCGCTTACAGGTGAACTTCCGGACGACGAACCGGCCAACCCGGGCGGACCGACTGAGCTCGATGTGGCGCTTAACGCAGAAGGCGGCGGTCTAAGGTTTGAAAACCACCTCAATTACCCATGGGCGGTTGACAGAACCTCGGACGCGGACAGGATTTCAGCGAAGTCCGCGATAGAGGGAAGAGATGAAATATACACTCACTTCTATACAGAGGTAAACGGCATGGAGGCGGGACAGGCGCTTAAGTTCGAATGGAAGGCCTCCAGCACGTTTTTGAACGACCGCTTGTCATTCTGGGTCAACAATCGAAGGATTGAAACCCTAAGCGGGATAACGGGCTGGGAAACCGTTGTGTATGAAATCCCTGAAAACGGCGACTATACGTTCAGCTGGCGCTATGAAAAGGACGTCGAGGGCTCAGACGGAAGGGACTGCGGCTGGATAGACAACGTGGAGGTGCTTGACGATTACGAGCCTGTGCCCACGATAGTGCCTGGGCCTTGTCAGGAAGATTTTGATGCAGCCATAAACGCTGAGGGTGAAGCCAGGAGCTTTGAAAACGACGCGGCCCACCCATGGATACTTGATTCAACGCAAGGCGGGCGGATATCGGTAAAGTCGAATACCGCCGGTGTAGCGGGAGCGGAAGCCGAGTTTGCAATCGATATGGGAAGCATACCAGCCGGCTCCATCGTTGAGTTTGACTGGAAGGTGAGCTCTGAAACGGGCTGGGACAGGCTGTGCTTTACAGTAAATGGGATTACGTACAGGGTAATATCGGGCCAAGCGGACTGGGAGCGTCAAAGCTTTGAGGTTGAGTCCGAGGGCCAGTATGTATTCGGCTGGAAATATGAGAAAAACTATTTCGAGGATGAAGGCCAGGATGCAGGATGGATTGACAATGTTAAGATAACCGTCCCAGGCGGTCCGGCTGACACGTATACGGTTACCTTCGTTGACGGCGTAACCGGCGGCATAATTGGCACGGACCAGGTGCTCCCAGGCGAGCCTGCCGTTGCTCCGCAGCCGCCTGAGCATGACAACGGGATCATGCCGTATACCTTCATGGGTTGGGACGCCGATTTTTCAGCTGTAAACAGTGATATGACGGTTACGGCTCAATACCTGCTTTTGGGCGACGTAGACGTAAACGGAATAGCCAACATCACGGACGCCACGCTGATAATCAGGCATATTGTAGGGCTGGAGCCGCTATATGGCGACGCGCTTATTGCGGCGAATATAAACGGTGACGCCAATATCAATATGACTGACGCTACCGTATTGATCAGGGCGATCCTAGGTCTTGAATCCATTTTATAATAATATTTAGTAAAGAGCGAACTTTGGGCGCGGCCCCTGAT
>CAYSKA010000182.1:0-2797 GCA_964431505.1 uncultured Oscillospiraceae bacterium | reverse complement strand
ATAAACTCTTGGGTATACTATTTCGAAATGATTGCCTTGAAGTATACTTATAGAATACGTGCTCTAAGAGAGGATAAAGACCTGACACAGGCTTTTGTGGCAAGCCTTCTGAATGTTGGGCAAAAAACATATTCGGATTATGAGTTGGGAAAAACAAGGATACCTATAGATAGCATGATAAAATTAGCCGAATTTTATAATGTGAGTATGGATTATATATGTGGAATAAGCAAAATAAAAGCTGAATATCCTATGAGCTGATTTTAAAGTTGTAAGATTAGTGTTAACGGGCAAAGGCCGCAGAACCGACATGTTCCCGCGGCCTTTTCGTAGCAAAGCGCCGACACTGTGCCTAAAGCCTATTATCAGGCATACAGGCGCAAAGATTTATATCCATTTAATAGCCGTATGTCTCGTCAGCGCTTCTAAAGGCGATTGCTTCCACTTCAACGAGGGCGTCCGCGGGCAGCGCCGCAACCTGCACGCAGGAGCGTGCGGGGAACTCCGAGCCGAACCTCTCGCCGTATATCCGATTGACAATCGCAAAATCGGCCAGGTCCTTCACGAAAACCGTTGTTTTAACAACATCGCTCAGACTCGCGCCAGCGTCTTTTAGCACGTTTTCAAGGTTGGCAAGCACCTGCGCGGCCTGGGCCTCCACGCCTTCAGCCATTTTGCCGGTAGCGGGGTCTATGCCTATCTGACCGGATGTAAAGACTATTCCCTCCATTGCAACCGCATGGGAGTATGGGCCGATTGCCGCGGGGGCGTTTGAGGATACAATGATTTCTTTCATATGCTTTCTCCTTTATGTTGGTATTTTTATATATAACTGAGGTCACATATAAACTATTTAAAGTACAGGGATGCGGCTTCGTAGAACTCCCTGTCCACCTCTTTGCGCTTTGTCACCGCCCTGTCCAGATCGGCGGAAACGATTTTTGAGCCGACCTGAGCTACCATATTTCCATAATCGCCAGAAATTACAAGCTCTCCGGCTTTAATGCCCAGGCGCGTGCCAAGCACCCTGTCAAACGCGCACGGGGAGCCGCCGCGCTGTATATGCCCGAGCACAACGTAGCGCGATTCAAACATGGCGGCATCCTCATCCAGGTCGTCGGCGTTTCGCACAGCGCGCTCGATCATGTCGGACAGGTGTTTTGCCAAATCCTTGTTTAAAAGCAGCTTGTTGCCAAACGCGTCAACGCCAAGATCTATGCTTTCCATTCCGGACAGCTCGAATCCTTCCGCCACCGCTATTATGGTATACCTTTCGCCGCGCATGTAGCGCCCCTTGACCACGGACAATATATCGTCAAAGGTTTTGGGAAACTCCGGTATAAGCACCAGATGCGCGTTCGCCGCTAGGCCAGCCTGCAGGGCTATCCAGCCGGTGTGGCGGCCCATGCATTCGACGACAATGCATCTTGAATGGGATTCGGCCGTGGTATGCAGCCTGTCTATTGCCTCCATAGCGATGTTTGACGCGGTATCGAAGCCAAAGGTGTAGTCGGTGCATGACAGGTCGTTATCAATCGTCTTAGGCACGCCTATCACGTTTATCCCCAGCTTGCGAAGCTGATTGGCAACCCCTAGGGTATCGTCCCCGCCAATGGCGACAAAGCCCTCAAGTCCGATGGCGTTAAGCTGGGCTATCACCCTTTCAGCGCCGTTTTCCACCTTCATGATGTTTGTCCGCGACGAGCCTATTATGGTTCCTCCGAGGGTCTGTATGCCCTCGACCTCCTTTAATGTAAGAAAATGGCCCTCTCCGGTAAGCGCGCCGCGCCAGCCGTCATAAAACCCATATACCTCAATATCAGCGGCAGCGCATTTTTCAACTACGCCCCTTATAACCGCGTTAAGCCCGGGACAGTCCCCGCCGCCGGTAAGAATTCCAACCTTTCGCATGAAAACCTCCTGATAGATTTTTCTGTTATGATGTCCAGATACAAGCTGATAAACCACTCCGCATATAAGCGTAAGAACGGGCCAGAGGGCGTGCGCGCTAGAGGAGCCCTGCCACCCCCAATATACCGGTAATTTTACGGGAAATTTCATTCGGGTTAAGCATTTTGCCGCCATTCATGCAGCATACCGAGTACACGCCGCCGCACTTCAGGGCGCACTCCAGGTATTTTTGCCGCGCAAGCTCCTGCAACACGGACGACTCTTCATATACGTCCTTGCTTTTTCCGACATAGCCTCTAAATCCCTTGCTGTCCACATTTGAGGATGCGCGGGCTGTCCCAACGTCCAGTACAATGCTTACGTCAGGCCGCGGAATGCAAAAATGGTTGAATTCAAGATCAAGCACCCACTCAAATATATCCGGACGGCCAAGCCTGCATTCGCGAATGCTCTGATATACCGCGTTGGACAATGCGTAGCGGTTGATAAGAAGATAGTCGGATTCTCCGTCCATATAGGTCTTCATATCCTCCCAGCGGTCCAGCGCAAACCAAAGCGCCATGCTTTTGCCGTCGATGTCTGTTGCGCGTATATTGTCAGCACCGGACAGAAGCCTGCCTATATGCGTCCCAAAATGGCTATCATAAGCAGGATAGGCCCTTACGGCTACGCTGCGGCCCATGCCGGAGATGTAGCTTTTAAGCATCTTAATCTGCACTGTCTTTCCGCTGCCGTCAATACCCTCTACAGCTATTATCTTAGTTTTTCCCATACGTTACATCCTTTTATCATCTATTGAAAACGCTCATTAATTTTAATTATAGCCTGAATAGAAAAATATAGCTATAATTTTTGAATTTTCTATTGACAATCATATTATACGATG
>CAYSKA010000181.1:0-2822 GCA_964431505.1 uncultured Oscillospiraceae bacterium | reverse complement strand
CGCTGAAATATACCATACGCCCGTTTTTAAACCATATGGCAGTCAAAAGCCCCTCTGCAAATATGGTAAGAGCCAGGCTGGCAAACAGTATGCGGGCTATTTCCAGGTATTCGTTCAAGCGGTTTCACCGGCCCATTAAAAAAATATTGGCATAGGTCCTATGCTAAAGGCTATTTCTGCTCCCGCTTTGCTTTAAGTACGAGCAGGACCGTAACTACGGTTATGGCGGCTACGCCAAGGCCGATAAGAATTATGGGCCATAAGTCATATGCCAGGTCCAGCAGAGTCGACGGCGCAACGTCGAGCAAAGAATAAAACATCATTTCTCCCCCTTTTCTTCATCCCTTTTAATCTTATCCATCTTAATCCTCTTGATCTTTCTCATTCTCACAATAAGCATTATGGCTATGCCAAGCCCCATCAGGCCCAAGACCGAGACTATCGTTATAAGCCCAATCAGCACAGCGTCCAGCGCCGCATTCAATATAACCATCTATAAAGCTCCTCCTCATCAATAAATAAATTAACCGTCAAAAAAATGTTCAACGCCACTGTGTGAATCCCCTATCTGCGTCATATCCGCGCATCCATATCAATAACGCCCTTTTTAGAATTGGCGCTGAAAAAGGCGGCGTACAGGCAGCCGGAAGAAAGCAATGTAAGCGCGGCCATAACAATAACGCGCGCCGGACCTTCGATGACAAAGAGGAACAGCGGCGCCGAGCCTAGCAGCAGTGCCAGCGTGGAAAGCCCAAACGCCAATCCGGGATGGCGCGGCAGCTTTGACGCCATACCGCACAGCGTAATCGGCATGCTCATGTTAAAAAGCATAAGCCCAAGCGCGCAGAGGTATGCGTTGTCGTGAAACAGGCATAGCAGCGGCGCCGATGCAAGCAGCGTGGCAGCGCCTGTCAGGCGCGCTCCAAACCTGTCGGCGGCGAGGCCGCCCAGCGCCTTGCCCAGGGAGGCGGCGAACGCCGCGAACATGGCCATAAGCGCTCCGGTTTTAAACCCCATGGGCACGCTCCCTCCGACATAGGCGCGCACGAATATGGATATAAAGCACAGCGCTATGACAGCATAAAACCCCTTTCCACTTTCCGCCTTTGAAAACGCGTGGGATTTATAACCCGATTCAGGCGGAAGCGGTCGAATCGAAGCGGTTAAAACGCCGCATATGGATACGGCCGCCGGTATTGCCAGGTATAGATACGCTGATGGTCCGGCATAGCTTCCAGCCAGCGTACCAAGCGCTACCCCAAGGCCGCCCGAGGATACAAATATCCCGCTTGAACCCATGCGCCCCCTGGAGGATGAGAGGCTGTCGATACCTCCGCCCACATGAAACATTGCGTTTCCAAGCGCCGCCGCAACAAGCTGTACCCAAACGCCAAATATGGGAATAACCGCCGCCGCGACCAAAAAGCAGCCCAGGGGTCCGGCTGGCAGCCCCTTTCGCCTATCACAGATATAGCCAAGGACAGGCTGAAGACCAAAGGCGATAACGTTATAAACCAGAAACCAAATACCTGCCGATTCGGGTCCGGTAGATTGTGAAAAGCGGCCGAACAGTATGAAAAAGCACGCAAAATCCACTATAAAGTGGCTTATGGTATATATGGTTAGGGAGCGACGGCGCATAGTTTAATCTCCGAATCCGATTTTATCAATAATATCATATATGAAACCCTTTGTACAGCCGGGCGGACATGGGCCTAATAGGACTTGTATTCAAATAAACCGTACAATACAATACTAATTGTAGAAAATATGGTATTCTATAAATGACACTGCTGTTTTTGGGGGGTAAACAAATGAAAAGGGTGTTTATAGGAAGTTCGAATCAAGCTTTGGAAATCGCGCGTAAAATGCAGGCAATACTAAATAACCTTGGAGTCGAGACGACTTGCTGGAAGGATAGTGAAGCGTTTCATCTAGGTGAAAACACCATTGATGATTTATTAAGAGCCGCTAAGGAGCACAGCGCCGGACTTTTTATTTTCAATACGGATGATAATGTTATAACGGATGATTATAGCCGCTATGTACCTCGGGACAACGTTTTGGTAGAGGCCGGTATATTCAGCGGCGTATTAGGCAAAAAGGCAGTGGCAATCTGTAAAGTCAGAGGTACGCACGTACCAACTGATTTTAGCGGCGTAACATTACTGGACTATGATTTGTCAGATATACAGAGTATGAATAACAAGCTAAGGATTTGGCTAAATGGTATAAGGCATTATAATACCCTCAGGCATGAAAACAACCTGCTGATGCTTGACAGAAAAGGGATACAAGATATCCATACTATAGACGACAGACTGCATATCAGCGATGGATATTATAGAAGCATTCAAAAGATCAGGATTTTAAACTTTGCAGGGAATTTACTTCTAAATCCTGAGATTGGGGACAGCGGGCATATTGATCAGATGAAGGATATCAAGCTTAATAAAGCTATGGAAATGATCATGCGCGAGTCTGCGGCTACCATGGAGCTGATATTGACAAAGCCGTCAAGATATAACTTAATTGATCTGGAAACAAAGGTAGCGAACTATAGGGCAGGCTCATCCTCAGGCGTAGTTTACAGCGCCATATATAACCTTTATAATGCGCTTTCCAATAAAAGCTCTATCTATCATCAGACGTGGGATTCAATTCCAGCGAGATTTCACTTTTACCTAATGAAGGTCAGCACCCCGTTCGCCATATTCAACGTGGAATTTTTAGATAAATACAGGGAATTCAACCATGTAAAAATCGATTTATATTCTGCATCGCTGGATAATGAAGATAACCGTAGGAGCTTCGTAATTTGG
>CAYSKA010000180.1:0-2845 GCA_964431505.1 uncultured Oscillospiraceae bacterium | reverse complement strand
GATGATAAGGGAAATGGTATATTTGCTGCTTTTAACACAGGACTTGTTACACGCACTTATGATGATCTTTATGCGTGTTTTGAACCGTCTAAGGACGGATATTCTAGTCCATGGCGCCTGAGAAGCTTTTGTATAGCAGGCGTTGACGATGGTAAAGTGCTGCTGCAGCATTTTCAAAATCCGCCTGAAGCCGCCCGATATTATAAATCCCACAGCGATCTTATATACGACGTGGATCTCCAGCTATATACAGACTATAGCCATATCATACTTGAACACCCCGAAAGGCTTCCGCTGGAGTTTATAAGGTATGAATGCAATAATACAATTACTTCCCGTCTAGTCGGCGAGATTGGTCTGGCTGACGACGCGCCCATTAAGGAGAGGCTCTATAGGGAGCTCAGCGATTACCTTAAAAACAGTCCGCAATTATATAATCGCCTCCGCAACCGCATGAAGGACGCAATAGACTTGGCGGTAAAGCGTACAAGATGGAATTATAAAACGGCTGTTCCAATGTATCATCCAGCACGGGATTCAATGTCGCTCATGCTTCCCATTTGTTTGTTGGACGATGAAACTGCTGACGTCGCCCTTGTTGTCCAGCGTAATAACGTTGGCAACTATCAGGGGCAAACTATACTTTCTCTTCCAATGGCATATCTTGATGCGCGTCAGATCTGCAGGCCGGACAGCGATTGGCTGAACCCAAATAGAATAACTCCGGATAATATTGACGAAGAGATTGAAGAATTGCAGGACTAGTATCACAACACAATAAAAGTGGCAGTAATCGCTGCCACTTTTATTGTTATAATTTTACGCTTTTTAGCCTCAGCGCGTTTAATAATACGGTTACAGAGCTAAAGCTCATAGCAAGCGCAGCCATCATTGGGTTTAACAATGGACCGCCAAACGCATATAACACGCCGGCTGCTATTGGTATGCCTATGCAGTTATAAGCAAACGCCCAGAACAAATTTTGCTTTATAGTGCGCATAGTACGCCTGGAAAGCGAAACGGCGTCGGATATACCCCTTAAATCGCTTCTCATAAGAATTATTGACGCGCCCGCAATGGCGACGTCCGTTCCTGTATTAAGCGAAAAACCAACGTCCGCCTGAGCAAGAGCAACCGCATCATTTATGCCATCTCCTGCCATTCCGACGAGCCTTCCTTCCGACTGCAGCTGGCTTATTATACCCGCCTTTTCCTCAGGTCTGACGTTACTTCGCAAGTCTTCAATTCCAGCTTGACGTCCGATGGCCTCGGCCGTATTCGCATTATCCCCCGTTATAAGAAGCACGCCTATCCCCTGGCCTTTAAGCCGATCGACTGCCTCTGGCGCTTCATCCTTTATTTTATCTGCAACAGCAACTATACCGCACAAATCTCCGTCGGCCGCCAATAGCATCGGAGTTTTTCCTTGTTGGGCCAACCTCTCGATGTGGTCACGCACTTCGGAATCAAGCTCAACCCCGTTTTCTTTCATAAGATCGGCATTGCCCATAAGCAATAGCTTGTCTTCGGCCTTTGCTTTAGCGCCGCGGCCAATAAGAGCCTCGAATTCATCGGGGTTATCCGGCATTAACCCAGATTTTTCAGCATATTGGACTATTGCCTTGCCAAGGGGATGCTCCGACATTTTTTCTCCGGTAGCAAATAGGGTCAACATCTCAGAAGAGCTCATTTCAAACGATATAACATCGGTCACCGAGGGCTTTCCTTCAGTTAGCGTGCCTGTCTTATCAATGGCCAGGACGTCAAGTCTGCATGCCGTTTCAAGCGCCTCCCCGTCCTTTATAAGTATTCCAAGCTTAGCTCCCCTCCCCGTCCCTACCATTATGGCTGTAGGCGTTGCCAGTCCAAGAGCGCAGGGGCAGGCTATCACCAGAACGGATACGAATATACGTAAAACGTGCTCAACCGTTTCTCCAGCAAATAGCCATATCAAAGCGGCAATAACTGCTACCGCTCCCACTACCGGCACAAATATGCCGCTTATCCTATCCGCTAGCCTTGCTATAGGCAATTTTGTTCCCTGAGCCTCCTCAACAAGGCGTATCATCTCAGAAAGTGTTGTATCCTGGCCAACATGCACTGTGCGGAATATTATCGCTCCCCCTAGATTAACGCTGCCCCCCGTTACATGATCGCCAATCGATTTATCAACGGGAAGGCTCTCACCCGTAAGCATCGATTCATCGACAGAAGTAGCGCCCCTTACTATCGTGCCATCGGCTGGAATTGACGATCCTGGCCTAACGATTACAAGGTCCCCAGGCATAAGCTCCTCTACCTTGACTTCACGTTCAACCCCATTCGCGTCCTGTATAACCGCACTGTCGGGCGCAAGCTCTATCAGGCTTTTGAGGGCTTCCCCAGTTTTGCCCTTTGCTCTTGCTTCAAGATATTTTCCAAGCATGACTAGGGTAATTATTACGCCTATGGATTCAAAATATAGCTCATGGGCAGCATGAGCGTTTCCCGCTGAGATCCGCCACATGGAATAGATGGAATATGCCAGAGAGGCGATGGTGCCTACTGAAATGAGAGAATCCATGTTTGGATGCAGTCTGAAAAGGGAGCCTATACCCCTCACATAAAAGCCCCAGCCTGCCACAATGATTGGCACGAGCAGCAACAGTTGAACTGCTGCAAATAGCATTGGATTATCCGGCGTAACTGGGGATGGGAGACCAACCATCGTTCCCATGGAGATATAGAACAGTGGAATAGCAAATGCGATAGCCACAATAAGGCGTTTTTTCTTCCCCCTAAGATCTTTTGCGCGTCTTTCTTCATCAAGCATAGACTGCTTTTTAAAGCCCTGGGCGGGCAATGC
>CAYSKA010000179.1:747-2867 GCA_964431505.1 uncultured Oscillospiraceae bacterium | reverse complement strand
AGCGCTTACTCGCCTGCCATCGCTGTTGAGAAATCCGTGCTTATGGCTAAAAAGCGCCTTGCGGGCGTTATAAAGGCCAGCCCGGATGAAATTATTTTTACATCAGGTGCTACCGAGAGCAACAACATAGCGTTTTCAGGAACGCTGAGAGCAATGCGTGGCAAAGGAAGAATAATTGTAAGCACGGTAGAGCATCCATCGGTATATGAAACCGCTTTGACATATAAGAGCGCCGGTTATGACGTGGTTTTTACCGAAGTGGATGGAAATGGGCGCGTACGGCTTGATTCGTTCAGTCAGCTTGTAACGCAAAACACCCAGTTTGTAAGCGTAATGCAGGTTAACAATGAAACCGGCGCTATCAACCAGATTTCAGAAATAAACCACATGCTTAAGTCAATAGCTCCTGGAGCCGTTATACACGTAGACGGCGTACAGGGCTTTCTCAAGGTCCCCATAGGCGCCGAGGCCTGCGATATGTACTCCCTAAGCGGACATAAATTTCACGCTCCCAAAGGCGTAGGCGCCCTGTACGCAAGCAAAAAGATAAAGTTTCTGGGCGGCCAGACAGGCGGAGGCCAGGAAGACGGACTTCGTTCCGGAACCGTCAATACTCCCGGAATACTGGCAATGGACGCTGCAATACAACAGTATGTCTCAAACAATGATATATATATCAACTCGATGATGCGCTGCAAGCTCAGGCTTGCCGAAAACCTGCTAAGGATTAGAGACACCGTTATAAATGGTCCCGTCCCTCTTGAGGGCGCTCCTCATATACTGAACGTCTCGTTCATGGGCGTAAAGGGGGAAGTCCTTCTGCATGCGCTTGAAGAGCGCCAGATCTATGTCGCCACGGGCTCAGCATGTTCTTCCTATAAGCATGGGAAGAACCGGATACTTGAGTCCATGGGCGTAAAAGGCGAACGTCAGGAGGGCGCGATTAGGTTCAGCCTGTGCCCGTTTAACACTATTGCGGAAATGGACGAGGCTGCGACAGTTATTGAGAGCATGGCGGCATTCCTGCGCAGATACCGCCGTAGGTAACTGGAATTCAAGCGCATATAACCGTTAAACAAATGATTTAAGGAGAACAAATGATGGAAAACGTACTGTTAATCAGATATGGGGAGTTGCATCTAAAGGGGTTGAACCGTCCCTTTTTTGAACGCAAACTCATAGAACGCATAAAATCAGCCCTTTCGGACATGAACGCGCAGGTGCGCCGGGAGCAGGGCAGGATATTCGTCTTCGGCATCGACCCGTCTATGAATGGACAGGCGGTTTCAAACCTGATGCGGGTTTTTGGCATACACTCTGTCAGTCCTTCAGTTGGCGTTGATAAGGACTGGAATACAATAAAACAAGCCGCCTGCTCACTCATGGAACGCGCGTTGGCTGGGAATGCTTCAAGCACATTCAAGGTGTATTCAAAACGGTCCGACAAACAGTTTGAGCTTAATTCGGTTGCCATCTGCAGGGAGCTTGGCGGATATCTGCTCTCAAGGTTTCCTGAGCTCAGCGTAGACGTTCATTCGCCTGATATACAGCTGTGCGTTGAAGTAAGGGACATGGCCTATATCTATACTGAAGAAATATACTGCGCAGGTGGTATGCCCGTAGGAACAGCCGGCCGCGGCGCGCTGCTTATATCCGGAGGAATAGACAGCCCTGTCGCAGGCTATATGATGGCCCGCCGCGGACTGGAACTAAGTGCAGTACACTTTTACAGTTATCCGTACACCAGCGAACGCGCCCGCGATAAGGTGGTTGAGCTTACGCGCATACTTTCAACATATTCCGGTGCAATAAGGCTCCATCTCGTCCCTTTCACGGATATCCAGCTTAAAATATACGATAAGTGCCCGCCCAAAGAGACAACCATCCTTATGAGAAGGGCAATGATGCGTATAGCTGAGATTATTGCTCGAAGGGACGGCGCGCAGGCCTTGATTACGGGTGAGGCGCTTGGCCAGGTTGCAAGCCAGACGCTCCAAGGCCTCTGTGTTACTGATGACGCAGTCCAGATGCCGGTGTTCCGTCCTCTTATCGGCTTTGATAAGGAGCATATAGTAAACATAGCTAAACGAATTGGATCATTTGAAACCTCCATACTTCCC
>CAYSKA010000179.1:0-737 GCA_964431505.1 uncultured Oscillospiraceae bacterium | reverse complement strand
ATGAGGACTGCTGTACAATATTTGTTCCCCAGCATCCCGTAACAAGGCCTGATATAGAGGTTATACGGAAAAGCGAATTGTCAGCCGACCTTTCCGAATTAATTTCCAAAGCTGTTTGTGAAAAGGAATTGCTCGTTGTATCCGGTATGGATGAGTATTAGTAATTTAACATAGCAAGAGGAAGCGGCTTTATGAAAGGCGATGTAAGGAGGCATTCACCTTTTAAAAAGGACCGTTTTTAGTTAATATGAGCAGAATAGTTCGTTAATGGCAAAGATGGTTTGGATATGGCATGCCCTAGGAGGATGGCCAAAACGAATTATGGTAAGTTTGTTCAACAATATGCCTGGAAAAATCTAAAAACGGTTATGATCCTAACGATAGGGCCTGTGACCGAAGATTAGAGCAAATCATCAGGCGAATGAAGCCCGAAGAGCTTGCTGCAATCGTTGAAGATGGCTACGATTATTCCGCTTACACCTTCAATAGAGATTTGAAGCGTCACATTGATTGCATGGTTGGCATAAAAAGCCTTCCCTATTGAAGGGGAGATAGTACGGCACAGCCGTCGCTGAGGGGTTGCAACAGCTTTTTTATAACAACCCCTCATTTAGCTCACGATAATGAAATCCTTTTATTTGCTTCTATATGCATCATATCCCTTTACCTTCTCTTTATTTTAATCAATTATTGGCGCTCGTTTTGGCAGCTTAACATGCTCAACCTTTTAATAGCAA
>CAYSKA010000178.1:0-2891 GCA_964431505.1 uncultured Oscillospiraceae bacterium | reverse complement strand
TGCTCCTCTTTTCCCTAAAAAGTCACGCTCGCTTCGGCTGCGCCCCCTTAAGCGCCTCCGCTTCGCTACCAACTTTTTGCGGTTGACGCGTCTGCGGACGCGGGAGGTAGATGCTAATACCTGCTTTGTTATTATTAAGAAGGGAGCAAAGTCCGCTTTGCGCACAATCCCCTACCGTTTCACGGCTAGGGGATTTTTCACACCGCTCCCTTGCTCCTCTTTTCCCTAAAAAGTCACGCTCGCTTCGGCTGCGCCCCCTTAAGCGCGGGCGCGGCGTCTCCGCTTCGCCGTAAATCTTTTGCCGCAACCATGTAGAGACAAGGCCTGAATTGGTATTCCCGCATCAATTTTTTGTGGTACATCATACAAAATTTTGCCTTAACGCGTTCTAACCCGCCTTTATTATGAAAACTTGATTCAAGTGCTTTTCCCAAATGCTTTTTAAAGGATTTAGCGGTTGCAATGATTATGTTTCTTTGATATCAGCAACAATATGGGGTTCAACTTCACTAATATTAGGCTTGCAGCGCTGTTATAAGATACGCTCACTGGATAAACAGACTAAGATTGCGGGATATTGGGCCAAAAACAGCTGTAATGCGGCATTACAAGAAAAAAAGTGGCATTAATATGGCGAAATTTTAAATTTATACTATTGTGTGATAAATGTAAATATGATATCCTATAAATAAAGGCAATGGGGGGATCGTTATGAAGAAGTGTTTCCTGATCCTATTTTGCGTACTGATTATGTTTATGATGGCCTGTGCATCCCCAGCTGAATCCTTTGAGATAGAAGGGGAGATGGTTTATAACTGGAGTAAAGTTCAGATAGCCGATAAGATTCCAGCCCAATACGAGCGTATTCCCGTGTACGCTGGCCACTCACCATATAACAGCAGAGAACGCCGGTACTACCTTGACGTTGTGTCGCTGCCATATAACGTGCAGAGGGTTATTAAAGAGGCGGTTGAAACAAATACGCAGGGCGAGTATGCTGCTCACGCAAGCTACAATCTATTCGCCATATTGGAAAGGGATAACCAATACCGCATTTATTTGCCAAACGGCGAGTTCCTATATTATTATGAGCTTCAAACCTACAATGCCATTAATAAAATTCCGGAAGAAATGAAAAACAAGTTCCCCCATTTACACATAACTAAAAAGTAATTTGCGTTTGCCAATGCAGAGGGGCATTATGGTATCTATGATTGCTCTGCAGCCAGGCGGACACTTATGCGTTAGGTTCAAGATAAGGAATGATGCTGTCGTATTTTGTTATTGCTCATCTATTCCGAATCATATTATAATAATCTATAGAGATCAGTAAAGGTTTCGTTTGGCAAATCCGGCCAAGCGTTGCTTTTGTGCTTGCTAATTGCAACTTGTATATAATGAAGGGGGAAAATCATTGTGGGTATAATTAAGGCGTCAATAGAAGCGATACGTAGTTCCCTGGCCGACCAATGGCGGGAGATAGTCGAGCCCGACGATATGGGCGAAGGAACGGTGATGACCGGAGGAAAGCTGATACGCAGAAATGAGAACACAAAGGGAACACAGGACCTGATTTCCAACGGATCCGTTATACACGTACAGGTAAACCAGTGCATGCTGTTGGTAGATGGGGGAAAGGTAGTCGATTTTACCGATGAAGAGGGCTATTATATTGTCGATGACGGCGCTCCCAGTCTATTTTCAAAGCAGTTTAAGGATACGCTGAAGGATTCGGTAAAACGTATTATGTACGGAGGCGGCACTCCATATAAACAGAAAGTCTATTATATAAACCTTCAGGAGATAAAGGGAATAAAGTTTGGAACAAAGACCCCAATAAATTATTTTGACAGTTTCTACGGCGCTGAGCTGTTCCTGCGCGCTCATGGCGAATACTCTATAAAGATAGTAGACCCGCTTCTGTTTTACGCCGAGGCAATACCAAGGAATAAGGACTCCGTACAAATTTCTGATATAAATTCTCAATACCTGTCCGAATTTCTAAGCGCTCTCCAGGCTGCTGTCAACCGGATGTCAGCCGATGGGATACGTATTTCGCACGTTACGTCTAAGAGCGTTGAACTGAGCAAATATATGGCGACCGTGCTTGATGAGGAATGGCGGCAGCTGCGCGGGCTGGAGGTTTGCTCAGTAGGTTTAAGCAGCCTTTCGTATTCCGACGATTCGCAGGAGCTGATAAACATGCGCAACAAGGGAGCCATGCTGTCAGACCCAATGGTGCGCGAAGGCTATGTTCAAGGCTCTATAGCAAGGGGTATAGAGTCTGCAGGCTCTAACGAGGCAGGGAGCATGGCCGGTTTTATGGGCCTTGGAGTAGGTATGAACGCTGCCGGCGGTTTCATGGGGGCCGCGTCCAGCACGAATATGCAGCAAATGCATATGAACAGCAGCAGGGCGGGTACCTGGCGGTGCCTTTGCGGGGCTGAGAACACAGGCGAGTTCTGTCAGGGATGCGGCAAGCAAAAACCGGAGGAGGGCAGCGCCTGGAGATGTGAATGCGGCTCTAATAATACCGGAAATTTCTGTAAATCCTGCGGAAAGCCTAAACCAAAGCAAAATGGTGAGTGGAGGTGTAGCTGCGGCAGCATCAATAGTATGGGCAATTTTTGCCAGGCCTGCGGCTTGAGAAGGCCCGATATGAAGCTGAAATGCGATAAATGCGGCTTTGAGCTGAATAGCGATACGGTTATGCCGAAGTTTTGCCCAAACTGCGGAGACCCCGTTGACGGTGCGGATATGGAGCCTTGACGTTCCCCAAAAGCCCCGATGCTATAGAACAAGAGGGCCTTCATTATATAACAAAAAGATTGATTGGGCCGTTTAATTTAGAAGGCCAAACGCTTATGAGGCTATGGAGTGTAAAATGCCGG
>CAYSKA010000177.1:0-2920 GCA_964431505.1 uncultured Oscillospiraceae bacterium | reverse complement strand
CGGAAATATAAAATATTTTTACTCTATCTCGCGAGGATATGTTAATAAAATATACACAGCAGGCCTTCTATACCCAATTACAATTACCCTTGCGTCAATGGCAGAGCCTCGCTTGTTACATTGGTTATAAAGGCGTATTCGCATTCATTCACCCCCCATGAACATGTAATGCGAAACCCTACTAAACCCAAGCTGCCGTTCATATCCAAATCCCCATCCCTGCTTTCCGATGGAATAACGAAGTAAGCCTTTTTAAGCTTAAAGTCAAGCTCGATTTTGCTTGGTTCAGCATTCGGATTATCCACCCTTCCGCTATCTCCAAGCAAATAATATTCTAATTTTACCTTGTCAGGTACCGTAGACGGAAAACCAATATATATCTCACCACCGGCCATGGTATCTATAATGCCGTAACCACCGCCAATAAAGAGCTTAAACGTATCCTCGCGGTCGTATACGGACCCGTTCCACCTGTTTTTCGCCATTACATATGGTATTGCGCCGCCCGAATAGGTAAACTCAATAATGGCCGGTTCGTTAACGCCCTTTCCGCATGCTGGTATAAGCGATATACATACCACAACCAAGATCAATGAGGGTAGAAGTCTTTTCATCGCAAAAACCTCCTTGATACACACAGTACGTAATTATAACACTTATTATTGCCTATTATCAAATTAAGCCGCAAATCAAAAAGCAGTATCTTTGCTGGACACTGCTTTATGCTTTAGGCCAAACCTTTAAGCTCAATCGTTATTTTTTGCTGATAGCGCCAAACTTACATTTTTCCATACACGCGCCGCACTTAATGCACTTTGCCGTATCGATTACGAACGGCTTCTTGATCTCTCCCGAGATAGCCCCGACGGGACATACCTTTGCGCACAGTGAGCAACCTCTGCACTTGTCTGGGTCAATCGTATAATTGAGCAGCGCCTTGCACTCACCCGCTGGACAGCGCTTTTCAAATATATGGGCCTCATACTCGTCGCGGAAGTAGCGCAAAGTGCTTAACACCGGGTTAGGCGCAGTTTGCCCCAAACCGCAGAGCGCCGAGTTCTTGATGTTTATCGCAAGCTTTTCCAAACGGTCGAGATCCTCAGGCTCGCCCTTGCCGGAGGTTATCTTGTTAAGTATTTCAAGCATGCGGCGGGTGCCGATCCTACACGGAGGGCATTTGCCGCAGGATTCATCGACCGTGAACTCAAGGAAGAACTTTGCGATGTTTACCATGCAGTTATCCTCGTCTATGACGATCATTCCGCCAGAACCCATCATTGAGCCTATTGAGATAAGGTTGTCATAGTCGATCGGGATGTCCAGGTGCTCTGCCGGAATACATCCGCCGGAAGGTCCGCCCGTCTGCGCGGCTTTGAATTTCTTCCCATTGGGAATACCGCCTCCGATATCGTAGATTACCTCTCGAAGCGTTGTTCCCATCGGGATTTCAACTAGTCCGGTATTGTTGATCTTTCCGCCCAGAGCAAAAACCTTTGTTCCCTTGCTCTTCTCGGTTCCCATGGATGCAAACCATTCGGGCCCATTAAGTATTATCTGACATACGTTTGCATACGTCTCAACGTTATTTAAAAGCGTGGGCTTTCCAAACAGGCCCTTTACAGCGGGGAACGGAGGACGCGGACGCGGTTCGCCGCGCTGACCTTCTATTGAGGCCAGAAGCGCGGTTTCCTCTCCGCATACGAACGCGCCTGAACCAAGCCTCAGGTCTATGTCGAAACAAAAATCGGTCCCAAATATGTTATTGCCGAGCACGCCGATTTCGCGGGCCTGCTTTATTGCTATGCGCAGACGCTTAACGGCTATTGGGTATTCAGCCCTTATATATATATAACCCTGCTGGGCGCCGATAGCGTATCCTGCTATTGCCATCGCCTCAAGCACGCTATGCGGGTCGCCCTCGAGCACAGAGCGGTCCATAAACGCGCCCGGGTCACCCTCGTCAGCGTTGCAGCAGACATATTTCACATCGCTTTCAGGCTGCTTGGCGAGCTGCCATTTCAATCCCGTCGGGAAGCCTCCGCCCCCGCGTCCGCGAAGCCCCGACTTCTTTATGATGTCAACGACTTCATCACGTGACAACTCGGTCAGGCACTTTGCCAGTGCCGCATAGCCGTCAAACGCTATATATTCTTCAATGTTTTCGGGATCGATTACACCGCAGTTGCGCAACGCGACACGCCTTTGCTTTTTATAAAAATCAACCTCGTCCAGCGAGCGGATTTCTTTTTCCTCGGTAACGCTTTCTTTGTAGAGCAAGTCGGTGACAATACGGCCTTTTAGAAGATGCTCCGCTACTATGCGCTCCACGTCGTCAATCTTGATGTGGCTGTAAAACGCGCCCTCCGGATAGATGATAACCACCGGCCCCGTTTCGCACAGGCCGAAACATCCCGTATGTACTACCTTAACCTCTTTTTCAAGGCCGGCCTTGGCTATTTCCTCTTCAAATTTCTTTATTATGTTCGGTGAGCCAGAGGAAGTACAGCCGGTTCCCGTACATACCAATACTTGTGAACGGTAAAAATCCATTATAAGAACCTCCTACAGCTTATTTATGGTTTGATTCGTAATGACCGATTGTATATTCATCAACCGCCCTGCCGTTGACTATATGTTCGGTAACTATACGCGGAACCATATCCGGATTGACTTTAACATAGGTGACCTTTTCTTCTCCAGGCTTATACACCTCGACTATTGGCTCAAGCCTGCAAACGCCTATGCAGCCGGTCTGGGCAACCACCACATTATTAAGCGAGCGCTTGGCTACCTCGTCCATGAACGCCGCCAGCACCGGCCGCGCTCCCGCGGCGATCCCGCATGTCGCCATACCTACTACAACCCTGGTGCCGTTGTGGTCCTTGCGCAGATTGATGTTTTCAAGCGTCTTCTTGCGAAT
>CAYSKA010000176.1:0-2924 GCA_964431505.1 uncultured Oscillospiraceae bacterium | reverse complement strand
CAAATAAGAATAGCAATGGTGCCGACACATATGGTAATAGGTCTGATATCACGCTGGTTAAAGCATTTTGCATAGAGGAACGAGGAGCCGTAGATATAAAATGAACACGTTAGTATGGTTCCTATTAGCCATATCATTGCGGCAAACCTGTCAAACCTGATCCCAAGCGTTTCCGTGAGCATATTGATCTGCGAAAAAGGCATTGCCATCCGCTGGAGCTCCGTATAGCTGTAGGTAAGTCCTATACTTAGCTGTATAATCACGATAAGGACAAATGCAATTAAAGACGCTACCAGTCCCGTTCGTTTTGCATTTCCAAGACCTTGAGTTCCTCCAGTCAAGCTAAGGAGAAGAAGAAGCGGCGGCAGGAACTTAAATGTGCTGGATGACGTAAACATTGCTATATCGGAAACATCATTGCCTATAAGGGGATATAGGCGGTGGCTCTCATATCCATCTGCCGCGGCAACTATGACGACTGTAATAGAAATCAGAAATAGGAGGGAGATGCAGTTTGCCGTACGGCCTATGGTTTCAAGTCCCATCCATGATAGCGCGACCATAACGGGTAATATGAATGACGCGACGGCAGTAGATGAAGCGTCATTGGTCATGATCCGCATAAAGGATAAAATATTAACAAGTGGTTTGTAAACCAGGAAAACAAGCGCCAAACAAACCAAAATAGTTATGATTTTTCCTATAGCCTTACCGAAGGCATACTCCAGCATTGTATAAAGATTTACGGTTTCACTGCGGCGTATAGCATAGCATATAAGCAAAAATGCTGCGCTTGCCAGTGCCAGAGCAAGCGGAAGTGATATATAAGTGGAATTTCCATTTGCGTAGGCCTTAGTGCTGTCGATGGAAAACATTACATTAATAAGCAACGCTATAGCGATAACATTAATAGTCTCGCGCTTTCCAATCCTCCCTTCCCTTAGGTTCATAGCTTGCTATCCCCCTTGGTATTTGTATAGTCCTCCGCCCTTTGCCGCATTTTTATAACGCCCCTCATTATCAACGGACGTCGGGAATGAGTTTTTGGCGCATAGGGGCTTAAAAATGGAACCCCATATGATTTTATCGACGACATATAAGCGATAATCAATAGCGTGGTAACGGAAACGCCAAGAAGACCTCCAAGCCATCCTGCAAATACAATCGCAAGCCTTGTATAGGTAGCGCACAATGACAGCGAGTAGTCCGGAATGCAGAAGTTTCCAAGGCCGGTCAATGCTACAAGAATCAATATCACCGAGCTTGCCAGGTTGGCAGCTACCGCTGCCTGACCAAGAATAAGGCCGCCTATTATGCCAATGGCTTGACCAATGCTTCCAGGGACGCGGATTCCGGCCTCCCTTATAAGATGAAATACTAGAAGTAGAAATATCATTTCTGCCTCGAGCGATACGTTTACGAACTTCCGTGAGGATATCAGCGTTGTAAGCACCTCTGTGGAAAGCATGTCCTGATGGTATAGCGCCATTGCAATAAAAAGGCCTGGCAAAAGCAACGATGTAATCGCGCCAAAATACCTTACAACGCGCAGTATACTTCCTAGTAGCGGCTTTAAATAAGCGTCCTCAGAACTGGTCATAAGTGAAAAGAGGGTAATCGGCATTATTACAGCGGCAGGGCTGCCGTCAAGGAGTATGGCCACATGACCCTGCATAATATGGGAGGCTGCGCGGTCGGGACGCTCAGTGATCAGCGTTTGAGGGAACGGGGAAAGGTTCTTGCGTGACGCCAGCTGGTCCAACACCCCCACGTCGAGTATTGCTCGCGTATCAACTGAGCTTAGCCTTCGCTTTATCTCATTTAATAGCGTTTCATTTGCTATCCCTTCGCAATAAAGCATGCCTATACGAGTGCCGCTTTCAGAACCGCTGCTTCGAAATTCGCATACAAAGTCGGTTCGCCTGACTATACGCCTTAGAAGGGTTATGTTGGTACGGATGCTTTCGGAAAACGCTTCTTTAGGTCCAAGAACGGTTTTCTCATTTTCACTTGTGCTTACGCTCCGCTTTTCAAACCCGCGCGTATCTACAATGATTGCCGATGCATCTTTATCTATAAAGACCGCCGTCTGGCCTTCGGTGATTGCTTCCATCACCCTATCCCAATCTGTTTCGGGATTGGCTTCATTAACCGCGAATACGTTTTCTATAGCGAATTTTGCAAGCGACCCGTGAGCGCCTTCAAGGGCCCCCTTCCTCATTCCGGAGCGCAGAATGAAATCATTGATATTAGTTCCATCAGCCATTCCGTTGATGAACGCCGCTGCTGCGGGAACAATGCCGCCGAGCATAAAGCGCCTTATAATAAGATCCGGATTGATATCCTTGCGAAATTCGTTATATATGCGGTCGATGTTGATCTCAACGGATTCATCAACCGGCTTTTTCTGAGGTTCACTGGTATTGGGAATATCATCGGATACGCCAAATAAGCTCGGCTGTCCGCTTTCCCGTTCCAGCAATTCGAACTTACCTGGCTCAACGTCAAAGTTTATATTTAACCGGGACCAAATGCCCATTTATACCATCCTTCCTTTCAACCTAAGTATTAACAGATTTTTTGCCAATAATACAGCGGACAGAGTAGTAATGGACCGTTTAGTGTAATTGAGTTATACAAGCAATTAAATACTTGATTACGTTTTTTTGATTAAAGCTATAATTTAATTCTGTTGCTTAATGGCCCAGAAAATGCTGTTTAAGCTTGAATTAAAAGTTTGATAAGATCACAAAAAGGGCGGTGCTTGCGAATGTTTAAGTTCGGCATGATAGAATGCAACCGGCGGAAGCAATATCATGGATTAAGACGAACTATAGCGTAAAGAACTAAAGGAGATATTTACAAACCAATGGGAGATATAGAAAGCTATAAAAATGCCGCGATAAGCTCCTGCCAAAAGATCC
>CAYSKA010000175.1:0-2928 GCA_964431505.1 uncultured Oscillospiraceae bacterium | reverse complement strand
CAGCCGTCTTGCCGAGTTTTCTGAACGGGCGGGCATTGTGGAAACCCTTGGTTCCGATGAAGACGCGAAAACATCAACCCAGATAGGGCGAAGAACGGGCGCTGTTACGGCGATAGGCGCCGTTTCGCCGCCAGGCGGCGATATTTCAGAACCCGTATCCCAGGCGACGCTAAGAATAGTAAAGGTATATTGGGGACTTTCCTCAAAACTTGCCTATTCCAGGCACTTTCCGGCTATCGACTGGCTCCAGAGCTATTCGCTATACCGCAACAGGCTTGAAACATGGTTTGACGAGCACGTCTCAGAGGGCTGGAATAGCATGGTCGACAGGGCGATGAGCATATTGCAGCAGGAAAGCGAGCTGGATGAGATAGTAAGGCTTGTCGGCATCGACGCTCTAAGCTTCAGAGACAGGCTTACGCTTGAGGCCGCGCGTTCGATACGCGAGGATTACCTGCATCAAAACGCGTTTCATGAGGTAGATACGTATACCTCGCTTAAAAAGCAATACATGCTTTTAAGCCTTATTCTTAGCTATTACGATAAGGGCAGCGAGGCGCTGGATGCGGAAGTCCCATTTTCAAAGCTTGTGTCATTGCCGGTGCGCGAACAGATCGGCCGATTTAAATATGTAAAGGAAAACGAGGCGGATTCCAGGTACGACGCTATCGTAAAGGAGATGGACGCCCAGATAAGAAGCCTTAACGGAGGAGAGCAGGAATATGCGTAAGGAATACCGCACCATCAATGAAGTCGTCGGCCCGCTGATGATGGTTGAAAACGTACAGGGGATAAAGTACGACGAACTTGCCGAAATAGAGCAGAGCAATGGCGAAATCCGCCACGGGAGGGTGCTTGAGGTCTATAATGACAAGGCGCTGCTGCAGCTGTTTGAGGGCTCGCAGGGACTGAGAATATCAGATGCGAAGGCAAGATTTTTGGGCAGAAGCATTGAGCTTGCCGTTTCTCCGGATATGCTGGGCAGGGTTTTTGACGGAATGGGCAGGCCAAAGGACGGAGGCCCTGAGCTTATCGCCCATAAGCGGCTTGATATAAACGGAGCTCCGATTAATCCGGCCGCAAGGGATTATCCCAGCGAATTCATACAGACGGGCGTTTCGGCCATTGACGGGCTTAATACGCTGGTTCGCGGCCAGAAGCTGCCAGTGTTCTCCGGCTCAGGACTGCCGCACGCCGACCTTGCCGCCCAGATCGCCCGCCAAGCGCGGGTGCGCGGCACGGACGAGGGCTTTGCCGTTGTCTTCGCGGCTGTTGGAATCACCTTTGAGGAAGCGGACTTTTTCATAAGCGACTTCAGGTCAACCGGAGCGATAGACAGGACCGTAACATTCGTAAACCTGGCGAACGACCCAGCTATAGAGCGCATAGCCACCCCGCGCATGGCGATAACAGCAGCGGAGTACCTTGCCTATGAGCTTGGCATGCATGTGCTTGTTATAATAACGGATATAACAAACTACGCGGAGGCTTTGCGTGAGGTAAGCGCCGCGAGGAAAGAGGTACCAGGCCGCAGGGGATACCCGGGCTACCTGTACACGGACTTAGCTACGATGTACGAGCGCGCGGGAAGGATACGCGGGAACAAGGGATCGATAACCATGATACCGATACTTTCCATGCCTGAGGACGACGTAACGCACCCAATCCCGGACCTTACGGGCTACATAACCGAGGGTCAGATAATCCTGTCCAGGGACCTGTACAGGAAGGGCGTTACGCCTCCTATAAACGTGCTTCCGTCGCTGTCGAGGCTCAAGGATAAGGGCATAGGCAAGGGCAAGACCAGAGAGGACCATGCCGATACCATGAACCAGCTGTTTGCCGCATATTCGAGAGGCAAGGACGCAAAGGAGCTTGCGGTCATACTTGGGGACGCCGCGCTAAGCGACGTTGACAAATTGTATGCAAAGTTTGCCGATGAGTTTGAGAAGGAATACGTATCCCAGGGCTATTATACAAACAGGACGATTGAGGAAACCCTTGATATAGGCTGGCGGCTCCTGTCAATACTGCCTAAGGGAGAGCTGAAGAGGATCAAGGATGAATATATAGACAGGTATTTTACGGGCGAGTAACCCCCTTTGGCCTGACAGCGTCAGGCCTTGGACTTGCGCAGCGGAGGTAACGTATGGCGGCAGTACAAATAAAGCCCACCAGGATGGAGCTTTCAAACCTAAAGAAGCGAAGGAGCGTTGCTATCAGGGGCCATAAGCTCATGAAGGATAAGCGTGATGAAATGGTGCGCCGCTTCATAGGCTTTGTCCGGAAAAACCGTGAGCTTCGTGAAAGGGCGGAGAATCAGCTTGCGTCGGCTATGAGGTCGTTTGTCGCCGCCAGGGCTACAATGGGCGCGGCAGGCGTTGAGGAGGCGCTTTGTTATCCTGCGCGTCCGGCAAATGTCGAAGCTGATATTGGCCATGTGTTGTCTATAGATGTGCCAAAACTGCGGTTAAATACAACTGAAGGCTTTGAGTACCCCTATGGCTTTGCGACGACGGGAGCGGAGCTTGACGATGCGGTGAAGACCCTTTCGGAACTGCTTCCCCTACTTATTGAGCTTGCCGAAATTGAAAAGATATGCAATCGCCTGGCAGACGAAATTGAGAAGACAAGACGAAGGGTTAACGCATTAGAATATGTAATGATACCTCAATTTGAGGAGTCAATCCGCCGCATAACTATGAAATTGGATGAAAATGAGAGGGGAAACCTCACAAGGCTCATGAAAACGAAGGATATGCTGGCGGCAAAGGGCGCGGATGGCGGGAGTTTAACATAATTACAGCCTTTTATTACATCGCGGTGGTTTCTAATGGAAAATTATCCGCCGGCTTTCAATGATATAGCGGTGAATAAATATTCAAAACATTATGGAAAAAGCATAAGCATATAACGTATATATTTATG
>CAYSKA010000174.1:0-2979 GCA_964431505.1 uncultured Oscillospiraceae bacterium | reverse complement strand
CTTACTTCCAGCCCACATACTACCGCCTCCTTCTATAGATTGCTGGCCGATTATTCAAATAAGCATACAGCTTCTAATACGATGTTATCATATATGTGCTTTACTTATCAATAGTTTAAGGCTTATTTTAATCCGCTCAAACCATCTATAATAGACCTTAAAGAGTTTTACTGCCAATAGAAAAAGCGGGCAGATCGAATGTATAGTTTAGCTCAACCTAATTATTTAAGGCTTTATGGCTGCCGATACCATAAAGCCTACATACTTCAATCCGACTAGCCCCTTGCGGTTGTGCAAAGTTGGAATCGCGGATAATACAAAAATTTTGCATACCTTGAGCCGGTTAAGCGCTGATGATTTTCCCTTGGTATTGCTTTCACCAGCTTTTCTGCGTTAAAAACCAATTTAACATTGTTTCCCGCTTAACGCCGTCTTAGGTGGATTCCTGGCCTTCTGCCGTGCTTGCAGACCAGTTGCATTGCTCCATATTAAGCGCTATATTGGTTTGCATTTTTGGTCCCTTCCTTATTTTAGTCCACATTCAATAAATACGTTATTATATGCGTACAATGCCCATATAAACGTCTATATTGTCCAAGCTTAGTTTCAACAGCAGGGCTTTGTTCCTCATATCATGACGCGCTAATCAATAACCCTTCCGTCTGTGGATATGGTTACAACTTGCCATGGAATGAATTTGCCGCTCTTCTTAAGCGCACTCTTTACATTTGACTCGATACCGCCGCAGCAGGGAACCTCCATACGCACCACGGTTACATTGCGGATATTATTGTTTGTGATTATATCCGTCAGCTTTTCAGTATAATCAACCCCATCCAGCTTGGGGCATCCGATGAGCGTTACCCTGTTTTTAATAAAGTCATTATGGAAATTTCCATAGGCGTATGCCGTACAGTCTGCGGCAATGAGAAGCTCCGAGCCTTCAAAATAGGGTGCGCTGGCCGGAGCAAGCTTTATTTGTACGGGCCATTGCGACAGTCTGGAATCGGCAGTCACCCTGGATGGGAGCTCGCGGCAATCCCTTTTGATTGCCTTTGCGTGCGTACCCGGACAGCCGCAGGCAAGCGGCTTTTCCGTAAGCCTTTTGTTTTCCGTTACAGCCTTTTCATCATAGGCGGCGGCCTCGCGTTCCACAAAGGTAATCGCCCCTGTCGGGCATGCGGGGAGGCAGGTCCCCAGCCCATCGCAGTAATCGTCGCGCATGAGCCTCGCCTTTCCATCTACCATGCTTATGGCGCCCTCATGGCATGCTTGGGCGCAGAGTCCGCATCCATTGCACTTATCCTCGTCTATATGTATAATTCTGCGTACCATTACTCAATCCTCCCAAATTTTATTTCTTTTCCGTTCTTATCATACTTCTTGCGTTTTCCCGATATCACGTCTATCGTTATACGCCACACCGCGGTTCGGTAAAGGCTCCTTTTCACCTCTAGGTCAAACGCATCCATGTTAAGCGGGGTGTGCCTTTCACACAGCCGCCGCAGCGCTGAAACCTTTTGAGCTTCATCGGTCACCTCTGAAGCGCTCCCAAACAAAATCGCGGATTCATACTCGGTTGAAAATTCATTCTCCATGCGGTGAGTATCCCCTACGCATGCAACGCAAACGCGCGGATTTCGCCTGAGCGCATCGGTCTTCTTCCCATCCCTGGCGCAATGGAAGTAAACGGCGTCATCAATGCGCACAATCGAGATTGGAACGCAGTATGGGGTCTGATCCAAAAGTGTGACCGACAGCACAGCATACTCGCATTTGTCTACAACCGCAAGCGCGAACCGCTCATTCACTTCCCTATCCTTCCTTCGCATTAGAGCCACCTCCTTGATCTCTATATTGAATTTTAATATAATACAGTCATCAAGTCTGTTGTATTTACAACGAAACGGAATTTTTATGATAAATTACCCCTGTCAACTGAGGGTATCTTAACATGATAAAGAAATCCAAGCTATTAAGCTGGAATTGAAGGACATGATATGGGGTATATGCTCGAATGCCTTGAGGCAGGGGAAGCAAAACATTTTTAAAATGCGTATATCCTGCGCGCAGAAGAATCCCACGGGATTCATGGAACTGCTGCTTGAGGGCAGCGCGTCTATAACACAGGAGGGTTTTTAGGGGAACAGGAGTATTGTTTCAAAGGCTGGGCCAGTTACCTGCTGAAGCATTCGCCTGTGCTTCGGAAACTTGGCTGGATGTCTGATAGCAGAGCGTCCCTCACCCGTGTTTCTAATAAAAAATAGTAGAACGGACTATGTAGGGCGGGATGCCTACAGCCCGCCGAAGCCCGCATAAACACTATGTTTTCAGCAATTTATCGCCGCGAAAACAATCCGTTATTTTGACGCTCTGGTGCCCAAATGGTGCCCGGATTTCGTGGGAGCATATAAAACCGGGTAAGAAGTTATAAAGAGATATGGAAAAATCATGTAGGGCGGGCTGCCCACAGCCCGCCTCCAACCGAAAACGAAACGCGCTTCTCGCGGCGGGATAAGGGCATCCCGCCCTACGATGTACACCATTATTTATTGGCATTTTGATGGGTGGCAATGATAAACCCTTACCCGATAGTTTCCTGCACCTTGGAAGCCGCTTAAATCGAGGCTGTATTGGCTCCTGCCGCGTGACTTTTGTTCTTATCATAGAGGGGGCGAAAGCATTCTTTGCTTTCGCACTTTTGGCTGCCGCATAAGAGGGACAGGCGGGCTTGTCAACGACGGCGCAGCCGTTCATTTTATCGCCCCAAGGGTGGCTGGCTTTGCTGCTTCTGTACGAGAGGAGATACATTTGTTCGTTTTGATAGTAATATTACTTTTCAGTTTTTGCAAAATAATCATCAGCGAGAATTGCATAATTAACTTGATCAAATAAGCCATTATTACATTTACATGCTTGTCGCATAGTTCCCTCGTACACCATTCCACATTTTTTCATAACTTTGCCAGATGCGGGATT
>CAYSKA010000173.1:0-3015 GCA_964431505.1 uncultured Oscillospiraceae bacterium | reverse complement strand
GTGGTTTCCTCGTCAAGTTCAGGCGTGATGATGTACAGGGTTTCGTACTTATTCACTTACTTTCACCTCCTTATGGTCATTAGGCCCCGCATTGCTTCGCAGAGCAAGAAGGCTAATCAAATTAGCAACACATTATAACACGGCGATTATCAGGATGCAAGTACTACAATGCGCATAATGCGTATATTTATCAGGCGCGTTGCTGTCAGCGCACATTCAAAGCACCGGCTATTAAATTAAACTCAGGGTCAACTTCAAGTTCATAATGTTTACCAAACAGATCAAAGCCAATTCGCATGGAACGCAGCGAAATTCCCTTAGCACGGTGTTCACGGTTAAACGCACGGTCTCCGTATTTATCATCGCCAAGTACCGGATGCCCGATATGCGCTAGATGCGCCCGTATCTGGTGCGTCCTTCCGGTCAGCAGCTCGACCTCAAGCATTGACATACCATCTGAGTATTCAAGCAGCCGGTATGACGTTATCATTTTTTTGGCTCCCTGTCTGGGCGAGCCGTAAACGCTCACATAACCCGACGCCGGGTCCTTTAGCGCATATGCTTCAATAACAGCGCTTGAAGCTTTGGGGCAGCCCTTGACTATGCAATGGTAAACTTTATGTACGCTTCGCCCACGCATTAAGGCGTCAAGCTCACGGCGGGCTTTCATATTGCGTGCAAACAGCACAAGCCCCGTTGTGGTTGCGTCCAGCCTATGGAGTGCATATGCTTCGCCAAAGGCTGTCCTAAGCCTTGCCTCAAGCGTATCGTCCCCGCCATCGTCAACCGCCACGCTAAGGCCGGCCTGCTTATCCACTGCGATTATATTGTCGTCAATATAAACCAGCCTTACGCCGGCGAGAAGGGCTGTCAAGTCGTTCGAAAAGCTGTTCCAGGCCCTCCCTGTTGGGAGTGAAATAAACCGCATTGGTACGCGCTGGGTAGGATGTTCAATTTCCAGTGAATATGCCCATAAGGCTATTTGCTGGCCTATGGAGGCGTGTGGATTATATCTTTGATCGCCCCATATAGGCATCCCGCGCGACGATAGCTGAACGCGTATCTGGTGATGCCTCCCCGACTCAAGCTCTATATTCAAAAGCGTTAGTCCATTATGCGACGCAGCTGTTGCATAGCTCATCCGGGCCGGCTTGGCGCCTTCCACGCCTTCTGCGCAAATCATGGTATTATTTGCCTGCTCATCTCTATACAGATAATCAAAGAGCACGGCTTCACGTTCAGGCGAACCCGTAACCAGCGCTGCATAGCACTTTTTTGCGCCCTTGCCTGAAAACTGAGCTGAAAGACGGGCCGCCGCCTTGGATGTTCTGGCAAACACCATAACGCCGCCGACCGGCCTATCCAGGCGGTGCACCAGTCCCAGGTAAACATCGCCTGGTTTATCGTATTTTTGTTTTACATAGCCTTTAAGTTCGCTTAAAAAATCGGGATCATTCGAACTATCCTTCTGAACGGGCACGTTGGGCGGTTTTTCTGCCACGAGAAGGTGATTATCCTCATAGATTATCTTCATTCTATGCATACCATCTTCCGCATGAGCCGCATGGAAGCACCAGCGAGTTTCGGGTTATAGGGAGGCCAAGTTCACCGGATTCAATCTCGCCGTTTCGTTTGGCAAGCGCTAATTTCAGCACATTTGCAACCGCGGAGGATGAAAGGCCGGTCGTATAAGAATTCAAGAGAAAGAAACGGGCGTCATTATCAAGAATTTTAACGCATTCAGTTACGAGCGCATACAGGCAGTCCTCTATCTTCCACATCTCGCCGTTTGGCCCCCTCCCGTAGCTGGGCGGGTCCATGAGAATTCCGTGATATGTATTGCCGCGCCTCTGCTCGCGCTTAACAAACTTGAGAACATCGTCCACTATAAAGCGTACAGGGTGGTCGGAAAGTCCAGATTCCAAAACATTGGCCTTTGCCCATGCCACCATTCCTTTAGCAGCGTCTACATGAACGACTTCGGCGCCGGCACAAGCCAATGCGCATGTCGCTCCGCCCGTATACGCAAAGAGGTTGAGCGCACGGAAGGGCTTTTGGGCATTGCGGACTATAGACCGCATCCAGTCCCAGTTTACCGCCTGCTCGGGGAAGATTCCCGTGTGCTTAAAGCCCGTGGGACGTACCAAAAACGTGAGGTCATTGTAGCGTATCTTCCAGTCCTCGGGAAGTTCGCGCTTGTATTCCCAATGGCCCCCTCCAGCGCTTGACCTGATATAATGGGCGTCAGCGCATGCGGCGATATTCATCGGCCAGATTGCCTGTGGTTCCGGCCTAAGCAGGGTTATATCCCCCCAGCGCTCCAGTTTTTCACCGTTGCCCGAATCGATGAGCTCATAATCCCGCCATCCATCTGAAAGAAACATCAAATCCTCCGGTAAGGTAATATTTTTTAAGCCGTATTGCAGCTGTATTGTAATGGTTCTCAGCTTACATCTAGAAGGAATCAGACCCCCGGCATCCAGCTTAGAAGGAAGTTGGATTTATAAAACAGCGGGGCAAAGGTAGAGCCGTCAACCAGTTCGTTTACAAAATCAAGCGATCCCAACAGCGTAAGGGCGACTGGGACAAGCATGAACACCAAAAACAGCATAAGCATTCCATGCATTAAGGACGCCGCAACCGCAAATAGCGGATCATACGCCTTAAGCTTGGGCAGGGTATAGGCATAATCGAACCAGTTTATGGCGAACGCCAAAATCACCCTGATGATCAGATACAATGCCAGGAATGAAACTATGTTTACAAAAACGTTTACCATGGTTAGATTAAAGTAATCGCCCAGGGTTGATATGTTCTCGTCGGCAAACGCTTCTTTAGCTATATTCTCAATGATTTCCTTACCGATGGGGTACGGGAGGTTTGAATCATTGATTATCTCATTGAGATCAGCCGAGGAAAGCGTAGAGATGCTGCTTTTCGAAAGTTCGGAGTCATTTATAAATTCTGACCCTTCGGTGTAGTACAGCATCATATTATACAGGTCCTCATTGGCCC
>CAYSKA010000172.1:0-3145 GCA_964431505.1 uncultured Oscillospiraceae bacterium | reverse complement strand
TAAGAAGGTGGCTTCTGTTTTGCTTAGACGGAAAAAGACCAATGGATAGTTAAACTATGCATGGGACTCTAAACAGGAGTCTATAGCAGTACTGTAATGGCTATTCGGTCGGGCTGTCCACCCGTGCTACCGCTTGTAAGTCCACGCCGTTGCGTCAGCCCCAATATCGTACATTTGCTCTATGCTTATGATCTCATAATCACAATAATAAATTCGGTACAGGCAATACGGTTCACCTGCCGTCTTCTCCCCATCGATTTCCCTGTCTAGATCATATTTGATGTATAATTCCAGGGCGCTTGCGGGGGGATCAGCCGTTATAGGGTAACTGTAGGCTGTCATTCCATAACCGTTCAAATATAGGTTAACATGATCTGTGAAGACAAAGTCCCTCTCCGTCCTATCGACCAGATAAAACGGCTTACCCTCAGCGTACGCCGGATTCTGCTCAACAAACCTGACCTTTATCGGATTTCCAATGCCAACGCCCATCGTCGATTGAGTTCCTCCGCATGGAAGCGGCTCGTCATACACGGCTTCGCCGTTCACCGAACAAATCTGTACAATCGCTGTTTCAACAGGGCTTTCGTAACAGGAGGCCCGATGCATGTCGCTGCCAGAGGATCTTTCAATCCTCTCGTTATTTCCAAACCCAAACCCGCGCAGGAACTTCTCCATCTCCTTATATTCCCCAGGCTCCTCACAATAGCGTAAATACGGGGACGGGGTGTTATTAACGTTAGAATTTTGAGTCTCCGTGGGGCTTGCGTCAGGAGATACTGTCGCAAGCGGCGCAGCGGTGCTCCCTCCTGCTGGAGCAGGCGTCTTATTCTCACCGGAAACGTTCCTGTCACATCCTATGGAGAAGACAAGAAGTAAACAGATAAGTAATATAGATAGTTTTTTCATTATAAAGCTCCTCCTGTATAATTTAATTAACGCTGCTATGCTGGTATGATTCCATAATGATATCAGCAGGCGTTCTTGCAGCGATCACTGAATAGCCGCATATCGAACAGATCATGTAATTCCCTGAAGCGTACCAAGAATGGCCGGAAGGGTTGTAATGATAGCCGCATCTTAAGCAAATGTTTGAGTGATACGTTGGTTTAGCTGCCCTTAAAGAACCTGAATGGCTTGAGCACACTATTATTTTCCCCACAGATGTAGCAAACGGAGGCCCATTTGGCGGCTCGGTCGGAGAGTTGCTATAGAAGTAATCGAGTATCCACGAATAACTTCTCCCGTCATTAGCAAATTGGTTTGCCTGAACGTGATATAAACGGCCTCTGTTCTGGATAACGCTATAACCCGACCCATCTGTAGCATATATTCACTTAAATATGTTTTTATCAGAAGTGACCATTACCACGTTCCATACCTGATCAATATGGGCCATAAGCCTTGACCATTGCGAGGAATTGATGTCATATGTCTCCGGCCTGTACCACTGGTCGTCGCTATTATCCTTAATATCATAGCCTTGTGAAGCATAAGGGCTTAGCGTACGCCACCAGCCATAGGTTTTAACCGCCATAAACGACGATTTATGATAGTTTTCATGCCTGCTATTATAGCCTACTTCATAGCATGCCACCACCTTACAGTAAGTCTTGAAGTTTACCGTCTCGGTAACGCCGCGGCTTACCCTTCTCACCCTTATGGATGAGGGCATGCGCCCTATCGATTTTCCTATTGCTTTCGTTCCCGAATCCGTTTCAAGGGTATAACCGCCCCTTTCATCGGTAAAGCGGGCTTCGCAATATCTGATTACGTCCTTCTCGTCCGCATACTTTAAAATCAACTCCGGCATTGGAAGCGAATCGCCGTATAGCTTACGGACTGGCCCTTCGTCTCCACATGTCAGGATTATATAGTTGTCTCCGTTATAAAAATAGGGATTGTCCTGAAATACTGCCATCCCTGCCTTGACCAGGTAGGACCTTTTGCGGACGCTATCACTTGAAACGCCGCTGTTATCGGCGTAATAGCTATTTGTAACATCGTCCAATAGCTCTATTGATCCCATATCTACATGCGAAACGCTCCACATACCCATCTTTTCAATGGCATTTTGCTTAGATACGTCTTTTAGCTCGGCCGCGCGTTCTCCGCTCCACAGTTGATAGTTGGCTTCATAGTCCTTATCGTTTATCGTGTTAAAATAATCATAAATTAAAGCCATATCAATTTTATATTCCGATTGTTTCTCCATGGCATAGGCTGCCGGCATGCCTGCCATCAATATAAACGCCAGCATCACCGCTATAGATAGTATCCTTTTCATTATAATAATCCTCCCATCCTTTAAGATATATATAAGTATAACATGTCAGATGCTGCGCATAAGATCTACTTTTGTCGAATGCAAAATAATATTATGGGATATAGTCTAACTAAAAGAACGTTTAAAAGGAATCTTTAATATCAACAGCGTTAGCGCGACGAAATATCCTCAAAAAGGGCAAAAACCCCTAACGCAGCTGTTCTTAACGGCGTATGGTTAACTCGTTACATGCTTATAATGGCGCCTCGAGACTCCGCGCGAAACCAGGCTCCCCCCGATGCCCAAGCCAGCAATACAACAAAAGCCCGTCCCTGGCGGACAGGCCTCTCGTTTATGCTTGCCAACGCTTATCAGTTGGCCTTTTCGGTTATCAGCTCAATCATAGCCATCTCGGCGGCGTCGCCCCTGCGCGGCCCCATCTTGACGATGCGGGTATATCCGCCCTTGCGGCCGTCGATTTTGGGCGCTATATCACGGAACAGCTTCTCCACGACCGGATGCTTCCTGTCCTTTGTGCGCTCACGGTAGGCTGATTTGGATTCCTTTTTATCCTTGGGTTCCGGCACGTCATAAAGATAGGCCATAATCTGCCTGCGCGCATGCAGCTTTGAGGGCAGGTCGTTGATCTTTTCAACTTCCACAACCTGATCCTTATCGTTGTGTACTTCCTTGCGGACAGTCACGGTATTCTTATATTCGGAAACGGCAAGCGTTATCAGTTTTTCCGCTATCGGGCGGACTTCCTTCGCTCGCTTCTCTGTGGTTACAATCCGTCCATTCCAGATAAGAGCGGTGGTCAGGTTCCTAAGCATTGCCCGACGCTGATCCGAAGGCTTGCCCAGCTTACGGTTTGGCATT
>CAYSKA010000171.1:0-3182 GCA_964431505.1 uncultured Oscillospiraceae bacterium | reverse complement strand
AGCTTGCTAAGAACGCCGCTGGCTTTAACCGTGCCGTTTCTGAGAATCAGGGTTACAGAGTTTGTATCGGATTGAAAGCCTGCGCCTGGAGCGGTTATATCATTTGCGACTATCATATCAAGGTTCTTTTTATGAAGCTTTAATGTTGCGTTTTCTAAAAGGTTTTGCGTTTCTGCTGCAAACCCAACTAGAACCCTATCCCCTTTTTTTGAGCCCATCGACGCCAAAATATCCCTTGCGGGCAGCAGCTCCAAGCTCATACTTTCCAAATCCCGCTTTTTTATCTTATGTACAGCCTTTGTGCTTGGAGTAAAGTCCGCCGGCGCCGCAGCCATAATGAGAATGTCGCAATTATCATAATGCGAATCAACCGCATCGTACAGCTCACTTGAAGATATTATATCCACCCTTCTAACCCCATCCGGAGTTTTAATAGCAACCGGCCCTGATATCAGGGTTACGTCCGCGCCTCTACTCGATGCTGCCTGTGCAATGCCAAAACCCATCTTGCCGCTCGAATGGTTTGTGATATATCTCACAGGGTCTATCGCCTCACGCGTCGGGCCAGCGGTAACCAGGATGCGCAATCCCTCAAGATCGCGCTTTGGATACAACACCCGCATTACGATATCAACAATTTGCGCCGGATCCGCAAGCCTGCCCTTTCCAACGTCGCCGCAGGCCAAAAGCCCCTCGCCCGGCTCAATGAACATGCATCCGCGACGCTTTAATAATTCCATATTGCTCCTATTAGCGTCGCTGCCATACATATTTGCATTCATCGCTGGAGCAATCAATACAGGGCATCTGGCGGCCATGATGGTGGTAGTCAGCATATCATCGGCAATACCTGAGGCATACTTTCCTATGAAATTGGCGGTTGCGGGCGCCACCAGAAACACATCCGCCCTTTTTGCAAGCGAGATATGCTCTACCTCCCACGGAGTGTCGCGCAAAAACATATCGCTTACAACAGGATTAGCGCTCAATGTTTCAAGTGCTAACGGAGTTATAAACTCCGCCCCTGCCTTTGTAAGGATAACGCGCACGTCCACACCGTTCTTTTTAAGCCGACTAGTAATCTCGGCAGCTTTATATGCCGCTATGGATCCAGTTATCCCCAATACAACACATTTGCTCATGCCTTTGCCCTATTAATCCGCATGTCCTGAGTCGGGGTCGCTTTTAATTACCAGCTTTCCCTCGTAAAGTTCCATTACAGCTTCCGATACGGGTTTATCACCATCGTTTTCTTCCTTAACCTCCATCATCCCACGCGCCCTCTTTGCAACGGCTGTAACCAGTGCATAACGGCTTCCTGCCTTTTCAATAAGCTCGTCAATCGGCGGATAATTCATCATTGCCTCTCAGCTCCTTTCTGAATTTTTCCAATAATTCGCCATTTCTTTCTATCCGGCACCGTTCCGCATCAATAATGTTACAAACGGTGCTTACCGCCTTATCAATAATATCGTTTACAACTACGTAGTCGTATTTTCCCATGCTCTTCATCTCTTCGAAAGCTACGGAATACCTGCGCTCAATCGCTGCGTCGCTTTCAGTCCCTCTCCCGATAAGCCTGGTTTTGATATCGCTCATAGACGGAGGGGCAATAAAAATACAAATCGCGTCGGAGCATACTTCCTTTACTTTCATTGCGCCCTGCACGTCAATTTCAAGTATTATATCGTGTCCCTGTTTCCGCTCGTCCTCTACATACGCCTTTGGCGTCCCATAATAGTTGGTACCGAATACATGCATATATTCAAGGAACTCATTGTTCTTTATCATCCTGTCGAATTCCTCATATGATTTAAAAAAGTAATCGACCCCATCTATTTCATTCTGCCTCATTGGCCTCGTGGTTGCCGATATAGACAATCTAGCGTTCGGACTTCTGTCTAAGATTCCATCGCATATGGTTCCCTTGCCAACGCCGGAAGGCCCAGAAATGACTAGAAGAAGACCGTCTCTGCTCTTTTGCATTATATAACCTCCAGAATTTATTGCCTTTTAACCTTACGCCTGCGTGTTTAGTTCTTCAATGTTGTTGGCGTTAAGCCTGTTTGCAAGCGTTTCGGTTTGAAGTGCTGAGAGCACTATATGTCCGCTGTCCATAACAACTACAGCCCTGGTGCGCCTGCCATGCGTTGCGTCAATCACTGTGTTTCGCTCCCTCGCGTCCTGTATTATGCGTTTTATCGGAGAACTGTCCGGCGAAGCTATAGCTATCAGCCTGCCAACGGCGACCATATTGCCAAACCCAACGTTCAACAGCATTGATTTCATCTTTATGTCCTCCAAGCGTTACTCTATATTCTGAATCTGTTCACGCAGCTTTTCTATCTCAGCTTTGGCCATTATTACATTTGCCGCTATATCCGAATCATTTGCCTTTGATCCTATCGTATTAAATTCCCTGTTTAGCTCCTGCACAAGGAAGTCAAGCCTTCTTCCAACGGGTACGCAGCTTAAAAGCATGCTGTCAAATTCCTTTAAGTGGCTTTTTATCCGTTCAATCTCCTCATGTATGCTTGCTTTATCGGCAAATATCGCCACCTCGACCGCCAGCCTGGATTCATCCAGTTTAACGTCGCCTAAAAGCATGGCGATGCGATCGTGAAGCTTCTCACGGTATTCTTCAACTATAACGGGGGCTCTATGCTCAATTACTCTTTCTATTTGCTCTACATTTTTAATACAGCGTTCAAGCGAATCGCTCAGCCTGGCTCCTTCCGCTCTCCGCATGGCCTTAAGTTCGCGGATTGCATTTTCAATGGCTATAAGCACAAGTCTGGTGACGGCTTCCCTATCCTCATCCTCTTCGGTAATTGTAGTAACGTCTGGCAGCCTTAGCGCGCTGGACAACGTAAGGTCGTCTGCAATATCCAGCTCCGAACAGACCGCCCTTGCGGAACGCAAATAAGCAGCCAGAAGCGCTGTATCCACCGTTACAATACGCGCGTCGTTTCTGTAGTTTCTATACGAAACGGTAACTTCCAAATGTCCCCTGGATATCTGAGAACCGATATAGGCACGCATTGCGTCTTCAATAAACGCTATGTGCTTGGACATTCTGAACGATAAATCAAGATATCTGTGATTTACGCTTTTTAATTCAACGGTTAACTTGCGGCCATCCTCCTCGACCGTTGCACGACCAAATCCAGTCATGCTGTACA
>CAYSKA010000170.1:0-3224 GCA_964431505.1 uncultured Oscillospiraceae bacterium | reverse complement strand
GCAGGCATTGAGATTTCCAGCGCCCTGCCTGGTTTTTTTGATTTCATTAAGCTTTTTCTCCAAGATCATTATTTTAGTTCATGCTACTAGTTATTAACAATAAAATCAATTATATGACAAAGAGTTCACGGTATTTTTACAATATATGCAGGGAGAGATAGAGCGGGAGCTTAAATTCCATTATCTATTTTAGCAGGCATGCCGCATGGGTAAAGGCGCCATACGGCCATAGGCTAACTTTGAATTTAAAACTGCCTGTCAAATGCTCTGAACATGCGCACAGTCCTTTGGTTAATTATGATATAATACGCTTTGTGGACTATAA
Source organism: uncultured Oscillospiraceae bacterium (assembly GCA_964431505.1). Taxonomy (GTDB): domain Bacteria; phylum Bacillota; class Clostridia; order Christensenellales; family CAG-138; genus UMGS946. The sequence continues at coordinate 2,899 of CAYSKA010000170.1, read as the reverse complement.
ATAGCGGATGGTGCAAAGCGATGCTTAAATGCATATTTTCAAATGAACACGCGATGATGGAGATGACGCCTGTTGAAAATATATTCATTGCGGAATATATGCCAAAGGCGCCGGACAACAGCGTAAAGGTATACCTGTACGGGCTTATGCTGTGCCGCAACCCGTATATGGACGCCGGGGACATACAGCTTGCGCTTGAAATGGACGAGCAATCGGTAATCGAAGCGTTTTTTTACTGGGAAAAGCAGGGCCTTGTGCGCGTGGTAGGGGAAGATCCGGTTCAGGTAAGGTATTTAACGCCAAGGCAGCATGCTGTTTTCAGCGCCCCGTCGCCCGTGATGGAATATGCCGAGCACGTGGCCGCGCTAAACGCAATATTTACGGCGCGAACGCTAAGCAGCACGGAGCTTAGGCATATGCTCGACTGGGTGGAGGTGTTTGGCATGGATAAGGACGCCATGGCCGCTGTGGCCGAGTACTGCGTGGCGATGAAGGGCCAGAAGGTAAGCGTGAATTATATGGACGCCGTGGCAAAGTCATGGGCTGAAGCCGGAATCCTGACAAAGGAAAAGGCAATGGAGCATATAAAGGCCATGGCAGAGCGCGCAAGCGGCGCGCAGAAGCTGCTGAACAGGTGGCGGATAAGCCGAAAGCCCACTCAGGACGAGCTTAACATGTATGAAAAATGGACAAAGGGCTGGGGCTTTGACGAGGAGAGCATACAGGCGGCGTGCGTTGAGATGACGGGCGCGTACAAGCCGTCGTTTAACTACCTTGACGCCATACTTGAAAGCTACCGCCACAGCGGTGCTGTATCGGCGTCTGAAGTGGACGAATACCTCAAAAAAAAGGATGCCGCGCGCGAGGCTGTGCGTGAGCTGACAAGGCTGATATTCGAGCGCGCGGGCATAAAGCGCGCGCCGAAGGCCCAGGAGCGCGAACAGGTGGAACGCTTTAGCGGGGAATGGGACCTGCCGGCCGAGCTTTTGCTGTACGCCGCCGACTGTGCCAAAAACTCGTCAACGCCGTTTGCCGAGGTGCGCAGACTGGCGTCGCAATGGCATGAGGCCGGCGTTTTAACGCTTAGCGCCGCGCGGGAGCTGATGCAGGACGCGGGCCAATCCGCCAAGAAGGGCGCAAAGAAAAAGGATGCGCGGGCATTGAGGTATTCCCAGCGCAGCTACAGCGACGACGACCTGAAGCATATACTGATAGATTTTATGGACGGCGACGCCTGACCCGTTCTAAAGGACTATAAAACATTTTTTGAAAGCTGGAAAACCGATGAAGGTGCCTGTTGAGATACGCCGCGAATATGAGCAAAAGCAAAGCCGCGCCGCCGAGGAATGCGAAAAGCGCAGGCTTGAGCTGTATGCAAAGGAACCCGAACTGTACGCGCTGAGCCAGGAGCGCAGAAACCTGGCCTTTTCCTTTGGCAGGGCAAAGCTTCAAAGGCGCGAGGCCGACGCAAATGAGGCTTACGCCGCAATCCTTGCGCTGAAGGCCGCCGAGGCGGGCCGCCTTGTAGCGCTGGGCCTGGGCGAGGACTACCTAAGCCCAAGGTACGAATGCGCAAGATGCAAGGACACCGGCTATCTGGACAGCTTAAGGCGCAGGCCGTGCAGATGCCTGATAGACAGGACGCTAAGGTACCGGTATTCGCTTTCCAGCGTAGACCCCTCCCAGAGGTTCGAGGCGTTCGACGCGTCCGTATTCAAGGATGAGCAGGCGCGCCGCCAAATGCTTCGCATGCGCGATTTCTGTGTGGAATACGCGGACAGCTTTCCAGACAACAGGCAGAAAAACCTGCTCATGTTCGGGCCTGTGGGTATAGGTAAAACGTTTTTATTGGACTGCATTGCGGTACGCGTGATAGAGAGGGGCTTCAGCGTGCTGAAGCTTACGGCCTATAATTTTATTAACCATGTAATGGGCGGCCTGAAGTCCGGCGAAGGCGCGCCGACGTTTATGGAACCGGATCTGCTTATAATCGACGATCTTGGAACCGAGCCGGTAATACCCAACATAACGGTCGAGCATTTTCACGCCGTTGTAAGCGAACGCGCCGCCGCGGGCAGGCACATGGCGTTTGCTACAAACCTTAACGTCCAAGAGCTGACGGATTTTTACGGCGAACGTACCGTATCCAGGCTGCTGTCGCCTAAGAACGGCCTGGCGCGCCGGCTGGCCGGAAGCGACCTGAGGATGACGCATCAGCATTAGCTGTACAAATTCCTCTTTTAATCACAAGGCAATAAATGGGTTCAGCGCTGCCGGGGATAAGCCGGCTAGCGTTATATAGTATTGACATAATCAGCGTGGGATGGTCTAATTATCATAGAAATAGAAGTATGATTTAAGGAGCTGATCTGAGGTATGGAGTTCAACAACAATCCGATGGACAGGGATAATAGGGCGGGCTACGGCGCTTCCATCGCCAGCCTTGTTCTCGGGATATGCGGCGTGTTTTTTGGCTTATTGCTTGGGTTTTTCTTCTTTCCGGCTATACTTGGGCTTGCGCTTGGCATTGTTGGGGTCTTCTTTGCAATCAGCGCGAGGAAAGCCGGATGCAACAGCGGGATATCGGTAGCAGGCCTTGTTTTGTCCATCGTAGCCGCCGCGGCCTCAGCTATGATAGCCCTGATGTGGGTAAGCTGTATCGGCCTCAGCTGCTCGCTCGGTTCATTATTCAATGAATTCCCCGAGCCTCTGATCGAGTGGGAGCCAATGTTATACCGTATTGCCGCCCTGTTTTAATTTGCCTATTACCTCCATAGGCGGTTCAAAAAACGGATAGCTCCGGTTTTTGAGTTTTTCCGCACGCGTTCGCTCACCGCTCGCACGTCCGCAAGGTGTAATTTTGACCTCGCGTGTCGCTCAAAATTACGGATTTATTGCC
>CAYSKA010000169.1:0-3235 GCA_964431505.1 uncultured Oscillospiraceae bacterium | reverse complement strand
AACCTTGTACATTGGTTCATATATCTATCATTTGGGAGACGAAGGATTTGTAATAGGTAAGGACATAGAATCAATAGAAAAAGGGTATAATTGGGTAACCTATACAAGAGATGATAATAGCTGGACAATGAAGTTTGAAGGTAATTATTCAGTCGGAGGGTTACTAGGTACGGATAATGAAGGGTTTGCGTATGTGCGATACTATGAGGATTTTCCTGAGGCTCCATGGGTACTCTTTGAGACGACAATCCGCTGCTACAACTCGGCTGGGGAGATGTACGGCTGCGCCAGAATAGATATTGACAAATATTTTACATTTCCAACGCGCGATGTCATTGTCATGCCCGACGGCAGGGTGTACCATATGGCGTGCCTGGAGGACAGGGTGGTAGTGTATGAGATAATACTTGGCAGGACATACGAATCGCGCGGGGAAGAGCTGGTAGAGGACGCCATAAGGGAATATGAGCAAAGCCTTGAGGAAGGGATTCCCAGCGGATATGACGGGCCGTGATAATAGACCATAACGAAGGGCATCATTGAAGACGGCCAAAATCCAATAAGAATGTATTGGGTTTTGGCCCTAACAACAAAACACATCATTGGAAAAAATGCAAGTTTTCAGGCTGTTCTACAAGGCTGAGCTACGCGGCGCATAGATGGACCTACGACAGCGCCAGCAACTATTACAGGTGCGTCTGCGGTGCGAGAAGGGTTGGCAGCGTCGTCATAAACGCCACTGATCCTGATGATTACACACACAAACTTCATAATCGTGTTTTACATAGAAATATTTAATTATATATCCGTAACATATAGTAGATTAATACATTCATTCTTGAATGGATTTGGTTGAGATGATAACATAAAAGAAAATGGCCGTTTTATTGCAAAGATTCATTTTTGGGATTATAACTTCACGTTTGCCAATGCCTCAAAATTACAAAATTATCAAAGCTGGGAGTTTTTTATGGATTGTTTTACTTGCTGTTTTACAGGGCACAGGCCTAAAGGTATGCCGTTTGGATACGATGAAGAAAGTCCGCTGTGCAGACTGATCAAGGACAGGATTTATATTGAAATTGAAAGGCATATAGAATTGGGTGTAAGGCGTTTTATAAGCGGTATGGCGCAGGGCGCGGATATATGGTGCGCCGAGGCGGTGGCGGAACATAGAACACACAGGCCGGAGCTTAGTATTAAGCTTATTGCCGTAATACCATACGCCGGGCAGGCGTTAAGGTGGGACTCCAACTATAAAAACCGTTACTTTTCAATCCTTGACGCTGCCGACGACGTAGTGTTAATAAGCAAGGAATATACGTCTGGCTGCATGCACCAGCGCAACAGATATATGGTGGATATTTCAACGCATCTGATAGCTATATACGGCGGGGGAGCGGGAGGGACAAGATATACGCTGGATTACGCCCATAAGCGCGGGCTGGCTGTAACGGTTATAAACCCCGGACGCCTTTAAACGCTGCGGACTACTAATAAATCAAAACATCAATCACGAATAGTTCACAATGACGCGCTTGCTATTTCATACCGGCAGCTTTATACTGGTATTATCGGCTGAACGGCCGATAATGGGATAACGGCTTTATCCGGAGGTACATATGGCCAAGCAGCATGGCGAATTTGAAAGCGTGAGGGCGGCGATACTTGAAACCGCCGCAAAGCTTTTTACCAGCCGGGGCGTCCACGAGGCAAGCCTGGCGGATATTGCTAAGGACGCAAAACTGAGCAAAGGAACCCTATATTATTATTATCCATCAAAGGATCATCTTATAAGCGACATATCGGACTATCACTTTGGCCGCATAACCGATATGATCTTTGTTTGGATAGAAACTTTGGACAGGGATACGGAACCAAAGGACGCCCTGACAGTTATATTTGAAGCGTTTACTGAGGATGAGAGCATTTACAAGCTGCATATGGCGCTGTGCCTTGAGGCCATGCTGGGAAACGCTGCGCTGCAAAAAAAGCTGGCGGCAAAATACCTGGAGTGGACCGTAATGATCGAGGTCGGCTCCCTAAAACTGGCGTCTCCCGCTTCTGAAAGGCTAAGGAAGCTTTCACAGGCCTTCATGGCCATGATCGACGGGTTTATATTGCAGAGCAATCTGGGCATAGGCGGACTTTCAGGTGAAATGCTCATCGGGCTTATTCTCGGTGAGCTGGATTGATAGCCCTTAGTATGGGGAAATATTAAGTTATGGTGCAAAGCACATTATGTAATATATAATTGGAGGTTGGTATCTATGAAGGACAGGCTGATACTGGCTGGAGACTCTATAGCCAAAGGTATAATCTTTGACTCGGACAGGGGACGTTATGTGCGTGCCAACAGGGATGGTTTTGGAGAGGGGATAAGGAGCGCGCTTAACGTAGAGGTAGAGCAGATCGCTAAGCTTGGCTGGAGCGTGTCCGAATTAAAGGAGGCGCTCAATGAAAGATTTAAAAAGATATTCGCAAAGAGCGAGGCAAGGCCGGATATAGTGGCCATAGAGGTGGGCGGCAATGACAGTGATTTTGACTGGGAGAAGATAGCGGATCGGCCGGACTTTGACCATCAGCCCAAAACGCCGCTTCATGCATACATCGAAACGCTGCAGGGGATAGTGGCCAGCGTGCGGGAGCTTGGCGTAAAACCGGTTCTTATAAACCTGCCGCCGATAGACGCTGACCGCTACTTCAAGTTTTTCACCAAAGGAAGCGTTGAGATGGGAAAAAGCGTTCTTAAGTGGCTCGGCCAGGTTGGCCGCATATACTGGTGGCACGAAAGATACAATTCGGCGCTTGAATATGTGGCGGAAATCACGTCTACAGCGCTTATAAACATACGCTACGCGCTATTGCGCACATCGAATTACCGCGATTATATCTGCAACGACGGCATACATCCCAATGAGAAGGGGCAGGAGCTGATATTTGAGGCGGCTTTAGATTATGTGGGCAGGCACAACCCTAAGCTGCTGACCGTATAGAGCCTCCCAACCCTTCAGGGAAGCTTCTTCAAACGCGGGAATGGCTTTTATAAGCCTATATACCATAAAAGCGCTTAACGCTATGCCGACGGCGCCTGATATGGAGCAATCGACGCATATATTAGCTTTTATTGGCAAACAACGGCCTGATAATTCAGGTCGTTCAGCCTGTCAAAGAACCTCAGGGGATTGTCAAGGGGCGTACCCCTTGACTTTATTCCGGCTCCGGCGGCATGTAC
>CAYSKA010000168.1:0-3275 GCA_964431505.1 uncultured Oscillospiraceae bacterium | reverse complement strand
ATTTTGTATTTTATTGCGTTTTGCTAAAGCCGTTAAAACACATATTTCAACTTGTGGCTTTCAATTTAATAAATGTCTTCCGATTACAAACGCTTCCCAGTCTGCAATAGAATATATTATGTTTGGCGAAGATGGCTGAAAGCATAGCATGCTATGATTGTTTCCTAAATTTTTTAAACACCTATTGACATACAAGAACAACGGTGTTAATCTTGAAATATCCGGTTAGCCTTGTCTAACTTATATATTTGCATATATGTTAGTCTAAGCTAATAAATAAAAAGGGGTGATTTCATGACGCCGTTATCAATAGCAAAAACCGGTGAGACCAACTTTATTAAAAAGATCACCGGAAAAGATGAGGTCCGTCAGCACCTGGCAGAAATGGGTTTTGTCGTGGGGAGCGAAATCACCGTGGTTGCTGAGATTTCCGGAAACCTGATAATAAAAATTAAGGGTACCCGCGTTGCTCTTAATCGGGAGATGGCAAACCGTATTATGATTTAATAATGAGGAGGACGTTGATATGAAAACATTGCGTGACGCAAAGGTCGGTTCAACGGTGCGCGTGCTGAAGCTGCACGGGGAAGGCGCGGTTAAACGACGAATTATGGATATGGGCATCACCAAGGGCGTAGAGGTCTATGTACGAAAGGCAGCCCCTCTGGGCGACCCCATTGAGGTCAATATCAGGGGCTATGAGTTATCCGTAAGAAAGGCTGACTGTGAGATGATCGAAATTCAATAGGGCTACCGCGCTGGGAGCGCACTTTTTTAGGACGATAGGTTAGTCTTGATTAACTTATTTAAAATTTGGAAGTGGAGGTATTATAAAATGGCCATTAAAATTGCGCTGGCAGGCAATCCAAACTGCGGAAAAACCACAATGTTCAACGACCTGACCGGCAGCAACCAATATGTTGGAAACTGGCCCGGAGTAACGGTTGAAAAAAAGGAGGGCCGCCTTAAGGGAAACAAGGACGTAATAATTCAGGATCTGCCCGGGATATATTCGCTTTCGCCCTATACGCTGGAAGAGGTGGTATCAAGGAATTATCTGATTAATGAAAAGCCAAATGCGATATTGAACATAGTGGATGGTACAAACCTGGAGCGAAACCTGTATCTTACAACCCAGCTCATGGAAATAGGGCTTCCAATGGTAATTGCCCTTAACATGATCGATGTGGTGCGAAAAAACGGCGACCAGATTGACGTCAAAAAATTGTCAGAGGCATTGGGCTGCCCCATAGTAGAGACATCGGCGCTAAAAGGAGAGGGGTCGAAGGCGGCCGTCGAACGCGCTGCGCATATAGCCATGAATGGTAAGGTTCAGGAGCACCCGCATGTGTTTGGGGGCACGGTTGAACACGCCCTGGCTCACATTGAAGAATCCATTGAGGGGAAGGTGGCTCCGGAACATCTGCGCTGGTATGCTGTGAAGCTGTTTGAGCGTGACGACAAGGTATTGGACCAGCTTGACCTTGATAAGGGATTAATGGATCACATTGAAAAGCATATCAAGGAATGCGAGGCTGAGCTGGGCGACGATGCGGAAAGCATTATAACGAACGAACGCTACGCATATATCAGCAAGCTGATGACAATATGCATCAAAAAGAAGCGGCAGAGGGGAAGCCTTACTATCTCGGACAAGATCGACAGGATTGTCACCAACCGCTGGCTTGCCCTGCCCATATTTGTGGCCGTTATGTTCATTGTATACTTTGTATCTGTAACGACCGTAGGCGATATCGTAACTAACTTTACTAACGATACGCTATTTGCAGAATGGATCTGCGAACCCCTTGCCGAATGGCTTACAGCAATCGGGACGGCCGACTGGCTTACAGGGCTTGTTGTGGACGGAATAGTCGGGGGCGTAGGCGCGGTGCTGGGTTTTGTGCCTCAGATGCTGATTCTCTTCCTGTTTCTGGCCGTTTTGGAGGATATAGGCTATATGGTCCGCGTTGCGTTCATTATGGACCGCATATTCCGCAAATTCGGTCTCTCCGGCAAATCGTTCATTCCAATGCTCATAAGCTCCGGATGCAGCGTGCCTGGAATTATGGCCTCCAGAACAATAGAAAATGACCGTGATCGTAAGATGACCATCATGACCACCACCTTTATTCCCTGCGGCGCTAAGATGCCTATCGTAGGTTTGATTGCGGGCGCATTGTTCGGCGGCGCGTGGTGGGTGGCCCCCACAGCGTATTTTATCGGAGTGGCGGCTGTAATCGTGTCGGGAATTATACTCAAAAAAACCAAGATGTTTGCGGGCGATCCCGCTCCATTCGTAATGGAACTGCCCGCATACCACGCGCCAACCATTGTAAATGTGCTTAGAAGCATGTGGGAGCGCGGCTGGAGCTTTATAAAACGCGCGGGAACCGTAATCCTCGCTGCCAGCATTTTGATCTGGTTCCTTAAATCCTTCGGCGTAGTGGACGGGTCGTTCCAAATGGTTGATGATATGAACCTTTCCATTTTAGCAGTGCTTGGCGGCTTTATAGCTCCGGTATTCGCCCCTCTGGGTTTTGGTACATGGCAGTCGAGCGTAGCCACGGTAATGGGTCTGGTTGCAAAGGAAGAGGTTGTTGGCGTATTCGGCGTGCTGTACGGCGTAGCGGGAGATGCGCTTGAGATGGTGGAAACCGGAGCATTTGAAGGGCTTTCCGCCATTGCCGCTCACTTTACAACCCTGTCGGCCTTCTCGTTCCTGATCTTCAACCTGCTCTGCGCGCCGTGCTTTGCCGCCATGGGAGCGATAAAGCGGGAGATGAATTCGGCCAAGTGGACCTGGTTCGCGATTGGATATCAATGTGTATTCGCCTATGTTATATCGCTGATAGTATACCAGGTAGGCGTCCTGTGCACGGGCGGCGTGTTCAGCGTTTGGTCGGCTATTGCGCTGATATTGGCGGCCGTACTCATATATCTGATGTTCCGTCCATGCCGTGAATCGCAGACGCTGGACTCAAAGGGGATAAAGCTGTCCGCATAGTCATCATTAAAACATATGCTTTTATGGAAGGGGGCAAAGAAAATGTTGACATTTTTTCAGGAAAACCTGGCAACGATTCTTGTCGGCGCCGTAGTACTATCAATCCTTGTTCTAGCGTTTTGGTACATGAATCGGCAAAGGAAAAAGGCACGCCGCCCGGGAGGGTGCGGGGGCGGCTGCTGCGGCTGCTCCCATTCCGGAAGTTGCCATATCCGGTAGTGATACAAGGGGGGATGGCGCCTCCCCCGTCCCCCGTGTAGGTGCGGGA
>CAYSKA010000167.1:0-3415 GCA_964431505.1 uncultured Oscillospiraceae bacterium | reverse complement strand
AAACCGTTGAGAATATTTTTAAATGGATAATTCATTAGAGGGACATGTCAATGGATTGGCATTTAGGATATAAACTCAATTAAGTGTAAAAAGTCATTTTCCTTTATAAGCAGCACTATACATAATGCAGGTCCAAAAAATGCTGAGGTACTCAAATGCTTTCAACCTTTTCAACTGCTATGTCTTTGCTGCTGCTTGCTACAGGCGGCTATTTTACAGTTGCAAGCGGATTTTTTCAATTTACGCATATAGGAGGCATAATAAAAAGCACCCTTGGGGGATTGTTTTCCGGCAAAAAGGAGCATAAAAAGGGAACGCTTACCCCATATCAGGCTCTTGCTACAGCGCTTGGGGGTTCAATAGGCACGGCTAATATAGCTGGCGTAGGCGGGGCAATAATGATCGGGGGGCCTGGAGCGATCTTTTGGATGTGGGTAAGCGGTTTCTTAGGAATGATGACAAAGTATGCTGAAATAGTATTGGCAATGCGCTATAGGTCTAAAAATGAGCGCGGAGAGTGGAGCGGCGGCGCAATGCAATACATGGTAAAAGGCATGGGAGCACAATATAAGCCCCTAGCGTCGGTATTCGCGCTGTTTTGCGTTTTGGCGGCCTTTTGCGGAGGAGGGATGGTGCAGTCAAATACGATTGCAGAATCGGTGCTGACAGCCTGTGAGACGATACCTGACTTTTATTATGACGACAATACGGTAAGGATCGTAGTAGGGGTGATTTTGGCCGCCCTCTGTGCTGTGGTTATATTTGGCGGATTAAACAGGATCGGTATGGCGGCAAGCATGCTTGTGCCATTTGCCGGAGCAATGTATGTAATCGCCGCTTCATGGGTTGTTTTCGCTAATATTGACGGGCTGGGTATGGCGTTTAAATCCATCTTTGAGGGCGCGTTTGGGGGATTTAGGCCCGCTGCGGGAGGCGTTGCTGGCTTTGCCCTTGCCAGAACAATGAGAGTTGGCGTAGCCCGCGGCGTTTTTTCAAATGAAGCGGGCGTGGGCTCGGCTCCAATGGCTCATGCGTCATCCAACACCAACGATCCGGTCAAGCAAGGAATGTTTGGAATAATCGAGGTGTTTACAGATACAATATTGATCTGTACCCTTACAGCCCTGGCAATGCTGTGTTCAGGAGTGGAGATAGCATACGGGAGCGTATCGGTGTCAGGCATGGAACTTGCGAGGCACACCTTTGCTACCATTATGCCGGACTCTATGGCGGGCCTATTTCTTTCAGTGTCCATATTCCTGTTTGCGTTTACCTCCATAATCGGATGGTCGTTATATGGAAGCAGATGCGCAGAGTTCCTATTCGGAAGCCGGGGCTTGCTCCCCTACAGACTTATATTAGCCGCTTGCGTGGGAGTTGGGACTCTCGTGCCTATTGGTATGGTATGGGAACTCGGAGAACTGTTCAACCTATTGATGGCGGCCTGCAATATTATTGCTCTGCTTGCGTTGTCCAAATTGGTGGTTAGATCCACAAGGTTCTATGGCCACATTGGAAGGCGCTGGACTTTTAGCCGGAATAAATAGTATAATATGGCGTATAGTGGTTATTAACGAATTTAACATTGACGAGGATAATATCGAATGAAGATAAACGGTAATACACAGGGGATTAAGCAAACCTTATTGGAGCGCATGGAGTGCATGTATGATATGCGGTGCGCTCAGGCTGAATTTGCCTCTGATGAGCTAATACATGCCATGTCAGAGTATACGGGCCTTATAGAGCGTGAGATCTCGGTATATATTGCCAGGGACGGACGCATAGTAGACGTTTCGATTGGTGATGCCCATAAGGTTACAATGCCGTCGATGAGACTTGTAAGAAACGAGGACCGCCTGTGCGGCGTACGATGCATTCATACCCATCCTAATGGGGATGGGCGGCTTTCCGGAGTTGATCTTGGTACGCTTAGAAGCATGAAACTGGACTGCATGGCTGCCATTGGCGTTCGCGGCGGCCTAGCTGCTACAATGTATGCGGCATACGTTGGCACAATGACAGAGGGCGAACGCAAGGTACTTATATATGGTCCGCTCAGACCGTATAACCTGCCCCACAGGCGCCTTTTGGATGAGATAGCCATTGCGGACGAGCTATTGAAGAGCTCCACTAAGGATGTTATGCAATCCAAGCCTGAAAGGGCCATTCTTGTAGGAATAGATAACGGGGAGCCGTATGATACGCTAGAGGAGCTAAAGGAGCTTGCGTTAACGGCCGGAGCCGATGTCATAGGGCGTGATGTGCAGCGCAGGCGTACGATAGATAACTCAACATATATTGGAAGCGGCAAAACCGAGGAGCTTTCGCTGATGGCCAGTGAGCTTGAAGCCGACCTGTTCATATTTGACGACGAGTTAAATGCAATACAGCTTAGAAACCTTGAGGATGCGCTTGGTGCCAGGGTGATAGACCGTACGTCGCTGATACTGGATATCTTTGCTGCAAGAGCTACTACCCGCGAAGGCAAGCTTCAGGTGGAGCTTGCACAGCTAAAATACAGGCTGCCCCGTCTGACCGGCAAGGGTACTTCGCTGTCAAGACTGGGAGGGGGAATAGGTACAAGGGGTCCAGGAGAGAAAAAGCTTGAGATCGACCGAAGAAGGATAAGGCGAAGGATATTCGAGCTTGAGGAAGAACTGGTTGAAATTAAAAAGCAGCGTGCCCTGAGGAGGGAAAAGAGGGAAAGAAACGCTACTCCGCTGGTTGCGCTTGTGGGTTATACAAACGCTGGTAAGAGTACACTTTTAAATGCTATGTCAAATGCCGGAGTTGTTGCCGAGGATAAGCTGTTCGCCACGCTGGATCCAGTGGTGCGCCAGATAGAATTAAGCGATGGCACCAATGTTCTGATCTCAGATACCGTAGGGTTTATCAACAAGCTTCCCCATGATCTTGTCAGCGCGTTTCGGGCCACGCTAGAGGAGGTTTCCGGGGCAGACTTAATAATACATGTGATCGACAGTTCGTCGTCTTATATGGATACTCAGATCAGCGTAGTTGAGGACGTGTTATGTACGCTCGGCGCTGCCGACAAGCCGCGCATAAACGCATATAATAAGATAGATATTGCAGGCGGGCGCCCTTCGGGCGGCGTGTGCATAAGCGCCCTTAATGGCGATGGACTAAGGGAGCTTATGCACCAGATAGAAAAAATAATCAATAACAGCAGAGTTGAGGTCGAGCTTCTTGTCCCTTATTCCCGATATGAGGCTATAGCAATGATTAGGGATGAGGGCGTGATACTGGGTTCAGAGCATGAACAGGAGGGAACGAGGATACGCGCACTGCTTCATAAGGATGCCATGTGGAGGATAAAGCGTACGCTGAACGAGACTGAAAAGGATTCATAGTCAGCATGGGATTTGATCTCAATAAATAAAAATTTTATTTA
>CAYSKA010000166.1:0-3437 GCA_964431505.1 uncultured Oscillospiraceae bacterium | reverse complement strand
ATCCTGAAAATCCCACACGCTTAGGCTGCTCCCATGTAAACGCGGTCGACGCGTCTCCGCTTCACCGCCAACGCTTTTTGGAGCCGCCGCAGACGCGGAAAGCTGCGGGTTATAAAGGGATATTCCAGTAATCCAAATGCCGTATACACCCGACAGCCCTTCAACATGGCCTTATCGACCCATATTTTCATATCAGATTGTAAACAACCCGGACGGGTTAAGCCGGCCGTGAGTAATAATTTTATCTTCGTTTCTATAACCCGCGGCGGATAATACCCAGCTTTATTGACATCCATACGTGAATTGGTTATACTATAGCCGCATTTACAATAAAACAGGAGAATAGCCTTAATGAATATGCTCCCAGGCCGCATTTGGTAAAGCGCGGAGGATAGTGTAGCCTGCTCCAGCCTGCCGGGGCTGTTATTTTTGTGTGCCTGAAAGGATAATATAATGGATTTGAAAAAGAACTCTTGGAAACGCGGCTTTTTCACGCTTGCGTCTGGACAGGCGTTCTCCCTCATCGGCAGTTCGGCGGTTCAGTTTACGCTGATCTGGTGGCTGGCTGACAGCACAGGTTCCGCGCTGATGCTCTCCATTGCGGGACTTGCGGCGTTTTTGCCTCAGCTCCTGCTCGGACCCTTTGCCGGCGTATGGATAGACAGACTCAAACGCAAGAATATCATAATATGTGCAGACCTGTTCATTGGTCTGTGCGCCGCCGTGTTTGCGGTATTGTTTTTATTCATAGATGTTCCGCATTGGGTGGCCTGCGTTATTCTCGGACTCAGGGCCGTGGGCAACGTATTTCATACGCCAGCCATATCCGCCGCGCTTCCAATGATCGTGCCCGAACAGGAACTGGTCCGCGCCAATGGATGGACACAGTTCTTTCAATCCGGCGCTTTTATGCTTGGCCCCGTCCTTGGCGCCGCGCTGTACGCGGCCCTTCCGCTGCCCTTCATCATGCTCATAGACGTGGGCGGCGCGGTTATTGCAAGCATTTGCACGGGACTTGTAAAAATCCCGGATCCCAAACCTCAGCGCCAGGAAAGGCAGCGCCTGTTCAGCGACATAAAATCCGGCATTGAGGTAATACTTATCGACAAAAAGCTTTCCACGCTGATGTTTTCATCAACAGCTTGCATGCTGTTCATACTCCCGCTTTCGTCGCTGTACCCGCTGATGTCCAGCGACCACTTCTCCGCCACCGCATGGCACGGAGGCCTTGTAGAATCCCTCTACGCGGGCGGAATGATGCTGGCCGCGGTCATCGCAGGCGCAAGGGGTGAAATAAAGGAGAAACTTAAAGCAGCGCATTTTGGGCTGTTCCTTATGGGGATATCCTCCCTGCTTTGCGGGCTGCTTCCAGCGTCGATGGGCTGGTTTTGGGCGTTTGCCGCATTGTGCGCCGTTATGGGCGGCTCGAGCAATATATACAACATCCCGTTTATGGCCTATATGCAGCAGACTATACCGCCCGAAAAACAGGGCCGCGCTTTTTCGCTTATGGGGAGCCTAATGTCCCTGGCCATGCCTCTGGGCCTGCTGGTGGCGGGGCCCGCAGCCGAGTATGGAGGGGTTGAGCTGTGGTTTCTCCTCTCCGGCGTCTCAATCATACTGATTACAGCCGTAAGCATGCTGATAACAGCAAGGGTTGGGCGCTGACCTGGTTGTATAAAAAAGACGCTGAGATGGGGGAATACTCACTCCGCATTTTTAACCCTATAAATACAAGGGCATAGCAGCTTACATCGCTTGCATCGACTATGGGCCGTCGTGTGGGGGATTGCTCAATCACAAACGCGCTCACCGCCGCGCCGGTTGAACCCTCTCCGCTTCCATGATCTCGCGGGCCATGCGCTCAAGCCTTTCTGGCGTATTATCAAAAGGCTTTATGGCGCAGTGCCTGAGCAGCGCGCGCTTGATTTCGCCCACCCGCCCTGACGGGCCAATATTGAGCCAGCGCATTATATCAGCACCCGTGCATTTAAGCTCCTTTTCACAAAACGGCGCGCCTTCGCGCTTCATTGTGCTTACGAGCGCCCGCCAGCGTTGGGATTCTTCTACTGGCGGGCGCCTTACGCCCGAGCCGATCACATCCGCCTCGCGCATATCCGCAAGCTCCAGCGAAAGCCCCTCACCCCATTGGGCAAACCGCTTTCTCAGCGTGCTATCCTTTGCCTTGTTGTCAAGGTCGTACATGTGAATGCCTATAAGGGGCAGCACCTTATCGCGTATCTCGTTTGAATAGCGCAAATTGTACAATATTTCCCGGGAAATCCCAACGCCCAGTTTGTCATGATCGTACATCCTGCCGCTTTGTTCAAGCGAGGCAGGCTTGCCAACGTCGTGGAGCAGGCCAGCCAGCCGCATGTGAAGCACGGGAGGCATGCACGCCGCAACCCTTAAGGAGTGCCCCAAAACGTCAAAGGCATGGTACTGAGCCTTTTGTTCAACCCCGCGGCATTGCTCCAGCTCCGGAATGAAGTATTTATACGCTTGAAGCTCGGACAGAATTGAAAGCCCTAAAAATGGGGCGTTATCCCATGGGGCCGTTTTTTCGCGTTCCATGGAGGGATATTTAACGTCGCTGAGCAATATTTTATTCAGTTCAGCCTGTATGCGCTCGCCTGAGATATCCTTTAGCAGGTAAGCGTATGCCTTCGCCGCCCCAAAGGTGGCGGATTCGGGCGTAAAGTTAAGCTCCGCGGCAAACCTTGCAAGCCGCATTATCCTAAGCCCGTCGTCGCGCAGTATTATAGCGGGGTCCTTGGATGTGGCGCGGAGCACGCGCCTTTTCAAATCCTCCCCGCCGCCTATCGGGTCTACAAGCTGGCCCGTCGATACGTCCCTGTACATGGCGTTTACAGTAAAGTCGCGCCTGAACGCGTCGGTCTCAACGCTGTCGGAAAATCTTACCGAAGCGGGCCTGTGCGCGCCGCTTCCGTCATAGGCGTCGCTTCTGAACGTTGTATGCTCCACATACCTTTTTTCGCCGCCGCAGTCGATTTGTATTGCTATCATGCCAAACGCAGCGCCAAGCTCCAGGTGCTTAAGGCCGTGCTTCTCGCACAGGGCAATCACGCCGTCGGGCGTCATTGCGCTGCATACGTCCATGTCGGTTATGGGCAGTCCAAGCATCGGGTTTCTTACCATCCCGCCAACGGCGTAAAGCCTGAAACCCTCGTTGTCAAACAGGCGCGCAAGCGGCAGCAGCAGTGAAAGGCTCATCGTTCGACCTCCATACCGAAAAGTTGATTCCGCCGCACAGGCGGCATATATAGTATCTTACCATGCGGGCCTATGCATACACAATGCTGAGCACGGCGATTCGCACAGCGCTTGATCAGTGCCACATACATGGGGCTTTTGCCCCATCCCCCGCCAAAGGGGACTTTTTGTAAAAAGTCCCCTTTGGAATCCCGAAAAACAAT
>CAYSKA010000165.1:0-3457 GCA_964431505.1 uncultured Oscillospiraceae bacterium | reverse complement strand
AATTCTGACCCTTCGGTGTAGTACAGCATCATATTATACAGGTCCTCATTGGCCCGTATTGAGTTGGACATCACTGGCATAAAGACAAATGCAAGGATGCATGAAAGTATAAGGGCTATGGTAGAGCAGGCCGAGTGCAAAAACCCCTTATACAATCCAAGAAGAATTACAATGGCAAAAATGCCGATTACCGCGAGATCCAGAAGGTTCAAATTAAAATCCTCCTATCAGCTAAAATTACATTGATAAAGTACGCCCTGACGCTCGACTATCAGCATGGAATCGCTGAGTTTCAGAGCGCCTGTAATTGGAGTTTCAAATTTGGAAACGGCGCCAGGCTTTCCGGTATTGGAATAGGTAAGCACAGCGTCGGTAGTTACCACCACAAGCCTGCCGCCCATGGCGCATACCGTAAGGGTATTTGCGGGAAGCTGAATGCGTAGCGTCGAGGTATCGGCGACGTCAGTATCCTTTATGCGGTAGAGCACCACCGAACTCATAGAGGAGTCGTCTCTATCGGAAAACACAAACAAGGGGTATTCGCCCTTTACAGAATAATCTACAAGCTTGCGGCCATAGCACAGCTCACGGTAGCTTTCGGTATTCTTAACGCGGTCATACCTGATTAAATGGTTGGTTCCTATGACAAAGATGCCGTTGCCTGTAAACGCAACGTCCTCCACAAGCTGGTTTTGAATGTTTATCTTGCCAGTAGTTGTGCGCTTTTTCGTATCATAGGTAGTAAGGATAGACATTGGCATGGACGCGCTTATATCGGTTTCAAGCGTCCAAAGCGTTTCACCATTCATCGTATCAAACCCAAAATCCAGCGCGCTGGTCTGTTTAAAATCTATCCTGTCCGTCTGTTCGGAGTTTGAATTAAATACCATAAGCGCGCTTTGATTATTTTCCTCTCTCAATACGGCTATATGGCCTGATCCGCATTTGGCGCTCATTACTGTGCCAGTAAGTTCTATCGGGTAAGCTGCGTTTATAAGATGTACCGCATTTGTATTATACAATATTCCTATAGAGGGGGATGCGGCAAGCTTAACGTCTGTAGAGCTGACGCGCATTCTTGTGGGCTCGTCATTGCCGCTTCCAGTCATAACCAGCTCTGAACCCTCAAAGTAATAGAATCCATTTCCGCTGTAACAATAGTTTGCAGAGGAATTAAAGGGCAGTTCCAAAAGCTTTGCCGGGGAATCCGCGTTTAAGACTGACACGACAATTATGCCTGCAGCTGCCAGAACAATCAATGTAATGGCAACCAGTATAGCCCATCCCTTACGGGTGATCTTTAGCCTTCTTGACGCTTTAAGGCTACGGTTGTTCATATGGCCCTCCAATGGCTGGATAAGCGGCTTCAGTCTGGCTGTCGTCCGCCTATTAACTTTAATTTGGGACAAGGATATTCAGTGCCCCGGGAATTATTCCGAATGTTACGGGCGTGCTGGAAGCAAGCTCGCCGTCGAGGTTGATGCTGTGGTTTGCGCAACTCTCGATTCTAAGCTCCTTTACGGAGAAATAATCCACAGGCTTTTTATTTATATGGCGTCCTTTTATAAAAGCGGGGAGTAACGACAAAAGCTTTATCAGGCCCACCTTTTTTACCAGACACACGTCAAGCTTGCCGTCGAACGGGTCGGATGAAGGGGAAACATTCATTCCTCCTCCATAATGGGTTCCATTGGCCACTGCTACAAGCAAGGCTTCCACATGAATTTCCCTATCGTCGGTAGTTATGTGCATGCGGATTGGCTTTAGCGACAATAACGCCTGTATAACTCCCAAGATATAGGGCAGCATACCGCCAAAGCGGCGCTTGAACTTTTCGGTGCGGACTATTACCTCGGTATCAAATCCTAAGCCGGCCACGTTTGTAAAGGCGCACCCATTGGCTATACCCATGTCCATGGGCCGGACGCATCCCCCGAACAGGACGTTAAGCGCCCCACTGGGGTCAAACGGAATCTTCAGGGCTCTGGCGAGGTCGTTGCCGGTACCAAATGGGAGTATTCCCATGGCAACATCCTTGCGCCCCATAATCACCTGGGCTGTTTCCCGAACCGTGCCGTCGCCTCCGACTGCTACGATTTTCTTATGGCCAACCTCGACAGCGGTTCGAACGAGCTCGGAAACATGCCCCGATTCCTTGCTGAAAACGTGCGTATAAGCTATCCCCTGTTTGCCCATAATATCCTGCGCTTCGTTGAAGCGCCGCTTGGAATGGCCAGCTCCGGCAATGGGATTGACAATAAAGTGGTAGTTATCCATACGCCCTCCGATAGCGAAGAAATACATGGCAACTCTTATGATAGTATAAAATGGGCGAAATGTACAGCGCACATGTGTTAATTTGATATGACAGGCTGAAAACCGCCGCTAAGCAGCATGAATATTGTAGCTTTATAGGGTGGTTGTTGTGGATTGAACCGATGTAGAGTATAATACAATGACGTTTCAAAGCAAAAGGAGTCCATTTAGCCAATGCTTAGCTTTAATAAATCCCACGGGCTGGGAAACGACTTCATAATAATTGATGACCGTGATGAGGGAATATCCGATTATGCATCCCTGGCAAGGCGGTTATGCGACCGGTTTACAGGCGTAGGCGCAGACGGGCTTTTGGTGTTGCTTGAATCCCTAGTATGCAATGTCAGGATGAGGATATTCAACAGCGACGGCAGCGAAGCCCAGATGTGCGGCAACGGCATACGGTGTTTTGCTAAATACGTATACGAAAAGGGTATTGTAACAGAGCCGGAATTCAGCGTGGAAACAAGGGGCGGAATAATGCGCCCCCGCCTTAACCTCAACCGCGATGCTGTTGAAAGCGTAACCGTGGATATGGGTACGCCGATGTTTGGGCGCGCCTCCATACCAATGCTTGGCAAGGGCCGGTTCCTGATGCAAAAAATCAAGGTGCTTAACCGTGAATTTACTGTTTCAAGCATGTTTATGACGATTCCGCATACAGTGGTGTTTGTCGATGATATAGGCTCTATAGACGTAGGCCGGTATGGTCCGGCGATTGAACGCCACCCCCTGTACCCTGAGGGTACAAACGTCAATTTTGTTCAGGTGCTGGATTCGGGCTCTATAGCGGCAAGGCCATGGGAGCGCGGCTGCGGAATCACTCTCGCGTGCGGCACAGGGGCCTCAGCTTCAGCTGTAGCGTGCGCTCTAGCCGGACTGACGCGCAGGCGCGTAAGCGTAAACCTGGAACTTGGCAAGCTGGAGATACTGTATTCCCCAAGTGGGAGGGTGTACATGACGGGGCCTGCAGAGAATGTTTTTAAGGGTACTATAAACCTATAGGTATTTATGCAATACTGAAGGGGGGCAATTAGATTATTAAGCACAGATCTATAAATTAATGTAATATATAATGTCGTATTTTTCCAACTTAATCCAACTTGACGATTGCTATTATAAATAAATTAGGGTACAATAT
>CAYSKA010000164.1:0-3477 GCA_964431505.1 uncultured Oscillospiraceae bacterium | reverse complement strand
CAGAAAGCCATACAAGGCTGCCAGCGGCGCGTACCACAACGGAACGTCGGGAAGGGTTGCTTTACATCATTGGCAACTATATAATTTGTATGCTGGCCATGAATTTTTGCTTGACCAGCGCTCATATGTAGTCATAGCCTGCGGGAGCGCGTGGATGATGACGCGCCCGAGCTTGCCGGGGGCCTTGAACTGGTCAACAAAAGCCCACATAATGCTATTTTAACGGAGGAGGTTCATTTATTATGGATTTCACGCTGTCCAAGGAGCACGAAATGCTTCGCGACATGTACCGTAAGTTCACTGAAAACGAGGTAAAGCCTCTTGCCGAGGATATCGACGAGCAGGAGCGGTTTCCAGTGGAGACGGTAAAGAAACTGGCCCGTTACGGGTTTATGGGCATTCCATTCCCAAAGGAATATGGCGGCGCCGGCGGAGATATGCTTGCATATGTGATGGCCGTTGAGGAGCTTTCCAAGGCCTGCGGTACAACCGGCGTTATCGTTTCAGCCCATACTTCCCTATGCTGCGCCCCCATATACGAAAACGGCACAGAAGCGCAAAAGCGCAAATATCTGCCAAAACTGCTTTCGGGGGAACATCTGGGCGCGTTTGCCCTGACGGAGCCTGGCGCGGGCACGGATGCGTCCGGCCAACAGACCAGGGCAGAGCTTCAGGGGGATAACTATATCCTAAACGGCACTAAAATATTTATAACTAACGCCGGCTATGCTGACATTTATATTGTTATGGCAATGACCGACAAGTCCCAGGGAACCCGCGGCATATCGGCATTTATAATTGAAAAGGACTTCCCCGGATTCTCGGTTGGAAAGAAGGAGAAAAAGATGGGGATAAGGGGATCCTCAACCTGTGAGCTTATCATGGAAAACTGCATCGTTCCAAAGGAAAACCTGCTTGGAAGAGAGGGAAAAGGATTCGCCCTTGCAATGAAAACCCTCGACGGCGGGCGTATAGGCATTGCAGCTCAGGCGCTTGGCCTCGGTGAAGGGGCTATAGAGGAAACAATAAAATATGTACGCGAGCGCAAGCAGTTTGGCAAGCGCATCTCACAGATGCAGAACACCCAATTCCAACTGGCGGATATGCATACGCGCATGGAAGCGGCCAAGTATCTGGTTTACAACGCCGCAATGAAAAAGGAAAGCGGCGCCAAGTACTCAATGGATGCGGCAATGGCAAAGCTGTTCGCGTCCGAAGCGGCGAGCGACGTCACCCGAAGGGCGGTACAGCTCTTTGGAGGATATGGCTATACACGCGAGTACCCTGTTGAGCGCATGATGCGCGACGCGAAGATCACCGAGATATATGAAGGCACCAGCGAGGTACAGCGCATGGTAATCTCGGCGGGCCTTAACGTCAACTGAGGAGGGACTAAGAATGAAGATCGTAGTATGTATGAAGCAGGTTCCCGATACAACGGAGGTCAAACTAGACCCCAAGACAGGGACTTTAATACGCGAAGGGGTTCCAAGCATAATAAACCCCGACGATAAGGCGGGCCTTGAGGCAGCTCTTACCATACGTGAAAAAGTGGGCGGAACCGTATCGGTTGTATCAATGGGTCCCCCCCAAGCCGACGCGGCGCTTAGAGAGGCGCTTGCAATGGGCGCAGACGAGGCCTATCTTGTAACGGACAGGGCCTTTGGCGGAGCCGACACCTGGGCAACGTCGTCCACCATTGCTGCAGCGCTAAAGAAGATAGGATATGACATCATTATCACTGGAAGGCAGGCGATAGACGGCGACACAGCGCAGGTTGGGCCTCAGATAGCCGAGCATTTGGGACTGCCTCAGGTAAGCTATGTCGAATCAATAGATTCGATTGACGATGAAAGATTGGTTGTCAAGCGCCAGTTTGAAGACAGATACCATTTGATAGAGGTTAAACTTCCCTGCCTAATTACGGCTTTAAGCGAGCTTGCTGCGCCGCGATATATGAGCATTGCAGGCATATTTGACGCCTACCGCGAAAAACAGGTAAATATCCTTACCCTTAAGGAGCTTGAGGATGTGCTGGACACCTCCAATATAGGGCTTGCGGGTTCCCCGACCAGGGTTAAGCAGAGCTTCACCAAGCAGCCTAAGGGCAAGGGTGAAAAATACGAGCTTGGCGCCGACGAAGCGGTTGATTTGATAATTAAAGCGCTGGCCGACAAGTACATCATATAATGCGGAGGTAAATGGATATGAGTAAAAACATATTTGTCTTTGCTGAACAGCGCGACGGCAAACTACAGAAGGTATCGCTGGAGCTTATCGGCAAGGCGCGTGAGCTTATAACCGCACATGACCAAAAGGTCGCCGCGGTTCTGATCGGCTATGATATTAGGGAAGCTGCCTCCAACCTGATCGCCTTTGGAGCTGACGAAGTAATTATAGCTGAAAATCCGGCGCTGGCCGAATATATGACCGAGCCGTATGCAAAGGCCATGAGCGAGATTATCGCTGCACACAGTCCGGAAATAGTGCTGTATGGCGCTACTTCAATTGGACGCGACCTGGCGCCGCGGGTGTCCGCGCGGATACATACGGGGCTTACAGCGGACTGCACAAAGCTTGAGATTGATGAAGAAACCGGACTGTTGCTGATGACGCGTCCGGCGTTTGGCGGCAACATAATGGCCACCATAGTGTGCGCTGAACACCGCCCACAGATGGCCACCGTGCGCCCCGGCGTAATGAAGGCCCTAGCTAGGGATGAAGCGCGTCATGGCATAATAACGGAGTTCCCCGTTTATTTTGAACAATCCGACATTAATGTGCGCATATTGGAGGTTGTTAAAGGGGAAAAACGAAGCGTGGATATCACTGAAGCCAAGATACTGGTATCAGGCGGCAGAGGAATAGGTAAGCCTGAGAAATTTGAAATGCTTCATGAGCTTGCAGACGTACTCGGCGGTGAAATATCCTCTTCACGCGCAAACGTGGACGCCGGCTGGATTGACCGTGACAGGCAGGTAGGGCAAACCGGTAAAACCGTTCACCCGAAGCTGTATATGGCCTGCGGGATCTCGGGCGCAATACAGCATATTGCCGGTATGGAGGAATCGGACTTCATAATCGCTATCAATAGGGATAGCGGAGCCCCAATATTTGATGTTGCGGATCTTGGCATTGTTGGCGACTTGAACGTAATTATTCCTAAGCTGACTGAGGCGCTTAAAAAGTTTAAGGCTGAAAAGGTTTTATAGCGGTTTACCCGGGCGGATTAATACTGTTTTGAGGAATGCCTGACAGGCGTTCCTCTTTATATTCCTATTGTGTAATGCGGTTCTTATCAACTCATGCAAGTTTGAATTAAACCTAAACAATTTTTGCATGGTAATTGCTCTTCGGCGCGTCAAAGGCCGTCGGATATATGGCATTGCCATATGTCCTATGATATAATCGCCTTATAGATTAAATGATTGGAGAAGGGAATATGGAATTTAGGATAATATCGTTACCGTCATTTAA
>CAYSKA010000163.1:546-3507 GCA_964431505.1 uncultured Oscillospiraceae bacterium | reverse complement strand
CCTCGTTACGCTTCTTTAAGCAGACCACTACGTCGGCAACATCATATATTCCGCCCTTTCGCAGCTTATCCAGGTTTTCCCTGTAACGCTGGTTCCAATTATCGCTCTCCTTTACTGGAGGCGCAATCATATAATTCAGAACCTCCTCGCATTCCTTAGGCGTAATTATCGGCCTAAGGCCCACCTTTTCAGCCATATCCACTGGAACCATTGCAGTTAGACTGTTGGATTCAAACTTAAGCGTATAGTAGCTAGTAGTTTCGTTTAAAACGGTTCTATCCTCTATGCTTTGCACTGTGCCCACTCCATGCATAGGATAGCATATACGGTCGCCTATAGCAAACATAACCAACTCATTCCTTTCGTGCTGAAAAACGCGCATCTTTGCTAAATATTAATAATTATATCGCAAACAGCATATAAAAGTCAATAACCAAAGATTTTACTATGATCCAGTGGCATTGTCAACATGGTAAAATTGTATATTTTAAGATCAACTCACCATCTGTAAGTTGATCTTAAAATAAGGGCGGCTGTCAACAGCCGCCCCATACGAACACACAGACCCATTAATATTATTGTTTGCCAGCCACTTGAATTTCAGATACCAATATGCTTGGAGACCCGATCACTGGCCCTATGGGAGGGCTCATCCATAAGTCGGATCCAATTTCTTCAACTCCATTAAGGAGTTCAAAAAAACTTCCTCCAACGGTAATCTGATCTACGCTCCTGACGACCTCGCCATTTTCTACTAAGAGTCCGCCGGCAAGAAGGGAGAACTCGCCTGAAACCTCATTAACCCCCGAATGTAAACCTGACAAGGTCGTAATTATAAGGCCATTATCTAGTCTCTTTACAAGCCCGTCGTAAGAGGTTTCGCCCGGCTCAATATAGAACACGCTGGGTGAAACGTCAATAGGCGAAGCTGCGTTCGCGCGTCCTGCATTGGACGTAGAGTTAAGCCCCGCCTTTTTGGCGGTTTTCAGATTATGCATCAGCGTTTTTAATACCCCTTTTTCAACAATGGGTTTATTAACGCTGGGCACTCCCTCATCGTCAAACGGGCGCTCATAACCCGGATAAAATGGATTATCAACTATATTTATAAGCTCGGAGGCAATCTTCTCCCCTTCCTTGCCTTCTAAAAGCGACAATCCTCTCTGTGCCTCCGCTGCGCTGAACATAGGCACAAAGGCAGCAATCAGATCGGCAGCCGCTGTGTTTCTAAACAGCACCCTATAACGCTTGGCAGGGACTGGCGAAGCGTCAAACTGCATCGCCGTTTCGCTTACAGCCTCACTTGCCAGATCGTCTGTGTTCATCGCGTTACTGCCTGCGCGGAAGGCATATGCGCTTTTATAATCCTCTCCCTGTTTCATAATCGGCGCAGCGACAGTGTAGCTTATAGCGCTTTCCTTTACGGCATCAAGCCCTTTTGTGTTTGATATACATACCCTTCTTTTACTCGTTACAACGCTTGCATCTTCTACGCGAACCACACGGTCATCCTTCTCAAGCATCTTGCGCTCTATCTCAAACGCCAGGTCGATCTTTTCCTTCTCCGTAAGGCTGGCCAGCGGGTTTTCTGGTTTTTCAATGCTTTGGTAAGCGCATTTTTCCTGCATGGGGTGTTCGTCTATCATCTCTATAGCCTTTGCGTTGTCTATGGCGCGCTTTACCAAATCCTCCGGTGCGTCCATCGATTCCGTATACGCGTATCCGTCTTTGTTTTCAAACTGAACTCGAAGGTTAAGGCCAAAGCTGCGGGTTACGTTATATTCGTCGAGCTCCTTTTCAATAACGTTCACGGAAAACGAGCTTCCTTCCACAAAGTATAATTCAGCGGCATCGCAGCCCAATTCCATAGCTATTTTAAACGCTTCTTGTTTAAAATCCAAATAATTCATTATAAAGCTCCTCCTTTTCCGCCTACAACTATACTGCTGACGCGTATGCGCGGCTGTCCAACATTAGTGGGTATGCTGCCGGAATAGCTTCCGCACATACCCTGGCCCATCCACATCTTTGTGCCTATGCGGTCTATCTTCATAAGTACGTCGGCTCCCCTTCCAATCAGAGTAGCCCCCCTCACCGGGCAATATATCTTTCCATCCTTAACCCAATATCCTTCTAAGACCGCAAAATTAAATTCGCCTGTAAGGGGATTTACGGAACCGCCTCCCATCTGTGCGGCAAACAGGCCGTCTCCCATTGTTGATATCATCTCGTCCTCATCGTCGTTTCCAGAAGCAAAAAATGTATTTGTCATACGTGACGTAGGTGCAAATGCATAGCTTTGCCTTCGGCCCGATCCGGTAAGCGGATGCTCCATCCTGCGGGCGCCCAGCAGATCAAACAGGTAGCTCTTTAAAATTCCATTCTCAATCAGTACATTTCGCTGTGACGGCGTACCCTCGTCGTCTACATTAATGGACCCCCATTCACCAGGCATTGTTCCATCGTCTATGGCAGTTACAATGTCGCTGGCAACCTTTTGGCCCAGTTTTCCGCAAAACTCGCTGTTGCCTCTTGATACGCTCGTCGCCTCAAGGGAATGTACACACGCTTCATGGAGTATTACTCCTCCGAATCCGCCGTCAATAGTTACCGGAAATTCTCCTGCCGGGCACTGCGGAGCATGAAGCATAGTGACCGCGGTCTTTGCAGCGCGTTCGCCCACTTTGCCCGCATCAATGATTTCATACGCCTTAAAGCCCATGCCAAGACCTGGGCTTTCATATCCGGTCTGCGCCTCGCCGTCCTTTGATGCGATAGCCTGTACAAAAATTCTTGTTCTCGGCCTTCTGTCCTCAGCCCATACTCCAAGGTTGTTGCAAACCATTATTCTCTGGTCAACATCCAGATACCTTGCCGTAACGCAAGAGACTTCATCCGAATATGCCCTCGCTGCTGCAGTCCCTTTCTTAAGAAGCTCAACCCTGGTTTTATTATCTATTG
>CAYSKA010000163.1:0-536 GCA_964431505.1 uncultured Oscillospiraceae bacterium | reverse complement strand
ATCTATTGAGGAAAAGGGAAGCTCGGGCGCTTTTTTATAGTCTCTTACTGAGAATGCCCTGGTCTCCCCTTCCTTTAATCCGTCGATAGCGGCGGCCGCAGCCCTGGCTGTTTCCATAAGCGCTTCTTCACGTGTATCCGAGGTGTATGCATAGGCGCATTTTGTCCCCTTAAGCACCCTTATTCCCGCGCCTTTTATTCTTGAATATGTGGCCGTTTCCACGTTGCCGTCATTCATGGCAATATTATTGCTTTCAGTATCCTCCATAAACAGTTCGCTAAAATCTCCGCCCGTAGTAAGCGCTATACCCAATACGGCTTGAGCAGTTTGTTTTTCAACCAAAACCTTATCCTCCTTTTGTATAGCATTATGATAGAGTATACCAGATTCATTGATTAAAGTAAAATCAATTCAAATTTAGTCATAAATACAAATCATGCCTTTATTCACAAATTACACTATACAATACAAGAATATTTATTCAGCTTTTTTCGTTTATTGTTGTCTTATTTACGATCTGATGAATAAATATTATG
>CAYSKA010000162.1:0-3515 GCA_964431505.1 uncultured Oscillospiraceae bacterium | reverse complement strand
ACTTCACAAACTACGTTTTTAACATATTTAAGTTCATTTTTATCCCCTACTAATAATATAAATATTTTAGATTATTGTATTATAACATATATTACGCAATCATTGCAAGTATTTTAAAACAAGTTAACTAAAGCAACCTTTCAGCCCACTAATACAAAATTTCTTCCATCGCAAAAAAAGCGTTTTAATAATTCCAAAACTTCCTGCGCCCATTCACGCCATTTTACATGCCCGCATAGTATACCACAAACCCCAAAGGAGGTCTTAGACATGAATAGAGGATTCAGGTCTCGTCCTAATTGCAACTGCTGTCGCTGCAATGAAGCCGCGAGA
This sequence comes from uncultured Oscillospiraceae bacterium, assembly GCA_964431505.1. Taxonomy (GTDB): domain Bacteria; phylum Bacillota; class Clostridia; order Christensenellales; family CAG-138; genus UMGS946. The sequence goes on along the minus strand of CAYSKA010000162.1, from coordinate 3,182 downwards.
TCTTCAGCGACCGTTACATCTGACGCCAGCCTCGTTGCAGCGGGCACAGCACAGAACTGCTTCACAAAGGAACAGGAACTGGCTCAGGTGAATTTTCCAATCCAGTCCTACGTCTCAGGATTCTGCCCCTGCGAGGCTTTGACCCAGGGTACGATGTTTCCTGAGCTCGTAAGGCTGTACAAATAGGAGGTGTTTGTATGCAGTGTACACAAAGCGATCTGTTGCTTAAAATTTCCGAATATCAATTCATCTGCATCGAATTAAACCTCTATATTGACACGCATCCGTGTGATGAGGCTGCGCTTGCAGATTATCTTGTTTATTCCCGTAAGCTGAACGAGCTAATAGCCGAATATGAAGAGCTTTACGAGCCGCTTATGAATTTTGGACACTCGCCGACCTGTAAGGGCAGTTGGGTATGTTCAAAGTGGCCATGGGAAAGCTGAGGAGGTAAGTAAGTATGTGGATATATCAAAAGAAGCTTGAGTTCCCCGTAAACATAACCAGACCAAACCCGCGTATGGCAAAAGCCCTTATGGCTCAGTACGGCGGCCCTGATTCAGAACTTGCCGCGGGTGTGCGCTATTTGACACAGCGGTTCAGCATGCCCGACGACAGGGTGCGCGCAACACTAAATGACATTGGCACCGAAGAGACGGCGCCATTTTCCTGTCAGTAAAAACTGGTTTAGCATCCCTTCAGCAGCATTTATACGCAAATCATGATATTTCGGAGGTTGACTTATGAAGGTATGGAATTGTAAGATGGGATAGGCGGATAATATGCAGCCGCTAAACCGTATACACAGAGAGGGAATTATGGAATATGAAAGCGCGTTCTGGAGCGCTGCTGATGAGCTGATTTCGCGGTCCAGGGTGGTTATCGACAGGCCAAAGGGCACTTCGCACCCAAAATATCCAGGTTTTATATATAGGGTTGACTATGGATATCTGGAGGGTACGTCGTCAATGGACGGCGGCGGTATCGACGTGTGGATGGGCACGAACGGAACAGACTGCCTGAACGCGGTGATGTGCATAATAGATTTGACAAAGATGGATTCGGAAATCAAGCTGCTGATAGGCTGCACGGAAGAGGAAATCCGAATTATATACAATACTCATAATGAAACCGGCTGCATGAAGGGGCTTCTCATTCGCAGGCCCGCCATTGACATTGGTAAAAAATAGCCGGTCTTCATCAGCCCGTTATGTATTCCCACATAATCTATATCTCAAATTGAGTAAGCTGGATTGAATGCCTGAGCAAGCCGCATCCAAATGCCCTATCAGATCTACAATCCCGCGTTCGACGGCAATTTAAATTAAATTTTACCTGCTTTATTTGATTTCTTTACTGTCCCCTGCTATAATATCAAAACCAACCCATGTGAGGTTATTAATGAAGACTTACAGTACGTTTGATATAATCGGGCCGCGCATGATCGGCCCTTCAAGCTCGCACACCGCGGGGGCGGCTAAGCTGGGCTATATGGCCTGGAAGATAGCGGGCAGGGACGTAAAGCGGGCGGTGATAACGCTTTATGGTTCCTTCGCGCGCACTGGCCGCGGCCATGGCACGGACAAGGCGCTTGTCGCAGGCGTTTTAGGCCTTGATCCCGATGATGAACGCCTTAGGTACGCCATGCTCCTGGCAAGGGAAGCGGAGATTGAAGTCGAAGTAAAATTCAGCAGCGATGAAACCGAGCATCCAAATACCGCCCGCATACTTATTGAAGATTCGGCAGGCTCCATCACCGAGGTGGTCGGCGCGTCAACGGGTGGCGGCAGCATACTGATAACAAGCATCAATGGGCTTTGTGTTGAGTTTTCAGGCGATTATCCAACGCTTATCATACGGCAAAAGGACGTGCCAGGCGTAATAAACGGCGTTACCAGCATCTTGGCGCGCGAACGGGTAAACGTTGCGTTTATGCGCGTTTTCCGTCAGATCCGAAGTATGGAGGCGTATATGGTAATTGAAACGGACGAACCCGTTTCAGAAAGAACAAGGCAGCTGATTCTGGACTGGTGTCCAGAAATAACGGAGGTAACAAGCGTATGAACAACAGAATGTCTAGCGGCAGGGACCTTCTGGAATACTGCGGCGAGCAGAGCATTACCATAGCTGAGGCTATGGTAAGATATGAAATATCGCTTGGCGAACTTAACAGGGAATTGATCATTGAGGAGATGAGGAAAAATCTCAGCACGATGCGCCTATCCGTAAAAAAAGGCATCGAAGAGGAGCAGTTCTCGGTAACAGGGCTGACGGGTAACGACTCGGGGGTTTTCTTTGATTATGCCGAAAAATCCCTTATGGGAAGCCGGATGGCTCGTGCCGTAGCCTCCTCAATGGCAGTAGTGGAGATAAACGCGTCCATGGGACGTATCGTAGCCGCGCCTACAGCCGGCGCAAGCGGTATATTGCCTGGCGTACTGCTTGTATGCGGCGAGGACCTGGGATGGGATGACGATAAATTGGTGTATGGATTGTTTGCAGCCGGCGCCGTGGGCATGATAATCGCTCAAAACGCCACCATTTCAGGCGCTGAGGGAGGCTGTCAGGCGGAAACGGGCGTTGGCGCCGCTATGGCTGCCGCCGCCCTTACGGAACTTTGCGGCGGCACTCCACAAAAAGCGCTTGACGCCGCCGCCATTGCAATGAAAAATGTAATGGGACTTGTATGCGATCCGGTGGCGGGTCTCGTCGAATGCCCCTGCATAAAAAGAAACGCAATCGGAGCCGCCAACGCCATGCTCTCGGCTGACCTGGCTCTTGCCGGCATCAAAAGCATAATACCGTTTGACGAAGTTGTGGGGGCTATGCGGAGCGTCGGCAGGTTGATGAGCGCGGATCTTCGAGAAACCGCGCGAGGCGGGCTTGCCGCCACACCAACGGCAAAACAGATTGAAAGTGATTTGGGACTGTCACCCGACAGATAACAGCTGGCCGGATGTGTCCGGCCCTGTTTATATATCGTCTTTCTGCGTCTGATCTATCCTGTCCTGCATAAATATGCCGGCAATTCGGGCCAGCATCTCCCCCACCTCCTTGTCCGAGGCGTTACAGCAATCATCGCATATTTTAATTTTAATATTGCCAAGCGTAAGCTCCATCACATATCCCGATTTATCGGTCTCCATATCCAATTCACCCCTGATCTCTATAGCGTTATCTAT
>CAYSKA010000161.1:0-3535 GCA_964431505.1 uncultured Oscillospiraceae bacterium | reverse complement strand
AAGATGGGTGGCTTTTAGCCCCAGGAATAGTAAACGGAAGCAGATATGTAAATCAGGCGGGCGGGGGAATATGCCAGGTATCAACCACCCTTTACAACGCATTGCTGCTTTGCGGGCCTGAAATTGAATTTACCGAGAGGAAAAAACACTCCTGGCCTTCGTCATATGTGGATTATGGACTGGACGCAACCGTATCCACAGGCGGGCCGGACCTAAAGTTTGTAAATAAGACGGAGGCCCCAATTTATATATTTGCTTATGCGGACAATGTGAATTATATTATGACTGTGTACATATATGGCGCTCCGTTGCCGGAAGGTATTACATATAAGACGGAGGGGATAACCGAGGCGGTCATACCCCCGCAAAGTCCTGAGTATGTCTACGTTTCAGATTGGCCGGAAGGTTACAGGGAAACGGATATAACGGCTAGGGACGGATACCGCGCAACCGCATATAGGTATAAGTATAAAGACGGTGAACTGGTGGAGACCGAAAAGTTGTACACCGACAATTACAGCCCTGTAAGGGGCAGGATTAAGGTCGGGACAGGGGATCCAAGGCTGCCAAAGCCGCAGTGATGAGAGCTAAACCTCCCCTAAGCGTTTAAAGCATGGCTCTTGGCTATGCTTTAATTACGCGTAAACTTGGCGGATGCCGCCGGCCGTTAAAAAACGTATAATAAACGAAAGGTGGTTTCTTCCAAAATGGATTATTCAAAACTCATCGTAAAGAGCGTTCAGGACGTCCCCCCTTCGGGCATAAGAAAGTATTTCGACCTGCTTAACGATGAAACAATCAGCTTGGGCGTTGGCGAACCCGATTTTCCGACCCCTGAGGCAATTAGAAGGGAAGCGCTCGATAGGTTGTCGAAGGGACGCATACCGTATTCCTCAAATTCGGGAATGCCAGAGCTGCGCGAACTCATCTCACGTTACCTGGATGAGCGCGTTAACCTGAAATATGATATATCTGAAATCCTGATCACCGTGGGCGCAAGCCAGGCCATTGACCTAGCTATACGCGCATTGATAGCGCCGGGCGACGAGGTGATAGTTCCCGAACCCACCTATGTAGCCTATATACCAGGCGTAACGTTTGCGGGCGCAACGGCGGTTCCGCTGGTTACTACCGCTGACACAAAGTTTAAGATCACTCCGGATGCGCTGAGGGCAGCGATTACGCCCAAGACAAAGGCGCTGATTCTTCCATTCCCCAACAATCCCACGGGGGGGATAATGGAATATGACGACCTGGTTTCGATTGCTGATATTCTTCGCGGTACCGACATACTGGTGCTGGCGGATGAGATATATTCAGAGCTGACCTATGGCGGTAAGCGCCACGTCTCAATCGCATCCCTGCCAGACATGCGTGAGCGCACCGTGGTGCTTAACGGTTTTTCAAAGGCGTTTTCCATGACCGGCTGGCGCCTGGGCTATGCGGCGGCTCCCAGGGAGATAATCGCCGCGATGACGAAGATACATCAGCTTACGATGCTAAGCGCGCCTACGCCTGCGCAGTATGCGGGCATCGCCGCTCTCAGGCAGGGCTTTGAAACCGACTGGGCGGACATGCGCTATATGATAAACGAGTATGACAAGCGCCGCCGTTATATAATCGACTCCTTTAATGAACTTGGCATGACCTGCAACGAGCCGGAGGGCGCATTCTATGTGTTCCCTTCAATATCGGTCAGTGGATTGTGCTCAGAAGAGTTTTGCGACAGGCTCTTGGCATATTCAAACGTCTGCGCTGTGCCCGGTACCGCATTTGGACCCAGCGGGGAGGGCTATATCAGGTGCTGCTATGCTACGGATATGAACGACATAAAGGAAGCTGTACGCAGAATTAAGGCGTTTCTTGACTCATTGAAATAGGGATTGTTAATATGGAGGCAGGGCCGTCTGGGGCATTCCCCAGACGGCCTTTTATCTATGCCTAAAAGACATGTCCTATCCATCACAGCGGTTGTAAAGCCCATATATTATGACTGGGAGGCATTACATATCATAGCAAAGTTACTATATCATAAGCATTCACATACGTATGCAGGGCGGAGGACTGGACTAGATGCAGTTGTTTAATATGGATAAAGGGTCTGTACAACATGGCCTTTATACCGTATAATCTTATCCATATGATTATTTGTGATTAATTTGCAAAAAAGGCTGGAGTTTTGAATGAAGAGGGTTTTGGGCTGTATACGCCGCGCTGACGAGCGTTATAACATGATACAGGATGGGGATAGGATATGCGTCGGGGTCTCCGGAGGGAAGGATAGCCTGCTTCTTATGTATGGCTTAAAACTATACCAGAGGTTTTGCAGGCGCAGCTATGAGATATGCGGCGTTATGCTTGACCTGGGCCTTGTAGAGCAGGATACTGCAAGGGTAAGCGAATTCGCGGACAGCATAGGGGTACCTTTCGATGTAATTAAAACGGATATAGGCGAAGTAGTATTCAATATCCGAAAGGAAAGCAATCCCTGCGCGATGTGCGCCAAGCTTAGACGGGGAGCTCTGAACAATGCGGCGCTGGCACGCGGATGCAGGCTGGTAGCGCTTGGGCACAATAGGGAGGATGTATTGGAAACGTTCTTTTTAAGCCTTCTTTATGAGAGCAGGCTTAATACGTTTGGTCCAGTAACCTATCTAAGCCGTAAGGGCGTAACATTGATTCGCCCCTTGGTATTTCTTCCGGAAAAATATGCCCTGGGAGTTGCCAACCGTCTTGAGCTTCCAGTGTTAAAGCCCAACTGTCCGGTTGCAGGCAAGACCAAGAGGGAGGAGATGAAATCCGTTCTTTCATACCTATGCGGCATAGTGCCTGATGCTGAGGACAGGCTGATGAATTCAATAGCCGATACGCACAAATACAACCTGTGGCACAACCTCAGGCTTCCGCCGAGGGATAGGATGGGGGACGACTGAAAACTATTGTGATACAAGCCATTCTAATAACCAAGTTTATTGGGAGGCAAGTATATGTCGGCCAATATTTTGAGATTATGTAATACTTAGAATATTTAAATCAGATGCCCATAATACGCTTTATGTCCTACAGGCGTTTATAGGCATTAAATGATAGAGAACAACCATTATTTTCGCAACTTGACCGGAATAAATGTTTCCATCTGTGCCCAACCCTGAGCCTGTATGATTTCAGGAGGGGTGATAATGTGGCCCATTGCATAATGGTCTTGACGGACGTCAAGTTCCAAAACCTCGGACTCCTCAATATATTTTAAAGCCTCCCCATACAATTTTTGATTGGCTTCCTCATCACCATCCTTGTAGCAATATGTTAGATAATACCCTCCCTCAAAATCAAATATTTCGTTTCCGCCATCATCCATTTCTTCGCTCAATGCCCAAATCCAGACCATACCCTGATTCTTCTCATCGTAATACAGAAAATCACGGGGCATAAAGCTATCCCTTGCCGCTGGCTTAATGGCTGAAAAGTATTTGTCAAACGTACCTAAAACTCCAGTGGGTGAAAAATCAAAAATTTTGTCAATCCCTGAAGAGGC
>CAYSKA010000160.1:0-3549 GCA_964431505.1 uncultured Oscillospiraceae bacterium | reverse complement strand
AAATAATCAGGCGGAATGCATGCCCAGCATTATTCATATCAGGGATAAAGAGATAATTCAAGGAGGATTCAACCATGAATAAAAGGTTCTTTTTAATACCATTGGTAATATTAATATGTTTAACGTCTATGGTTGTATTTGCATCGGATGGCACGATAAGCAAAGAGGATATTCAGTCAAACAGCGCGGAGGATGGTTTTGGTTATTATGTACTGGACGAGAAGCTTGGGGAATCCATAACCATCAGCTTCAAGGATTCGCTTAGAAGCATTGAATATACGGAAACGCTGAATTTAAAGGAAAAGAGTTTGCCCGACAGGCACGACGCCTATGGTACGGTTGACCTGTATAACGACAATGAAGACAATATATATATATGTTTATCAGCGGCACTGATATAATGTGCGCCTATTTGGAGGATGAAATATACTTTGATACAAATGAGCTAAGCGGTTATGCGGAGGATGAGGACGAATCCGGTTCCATTGATATACCGTTTAGTATCAACGCCCTGCAGGCGGCTGAAGCGGCCGATAGCTTTATGAGAAGTTGTTTCGGCGGTTATCCCTATAAGTATAAGGGAATTGAAGCAGGCAAGCAAGAGGGCGTATTTGTAGTTTCCTATTGTTTCTATGTAGGCAGTAAGATGACTGATGATATATGCAATGTCTGGGTAAGGGCGTCCGATGGGAGTGTCGGGGCATACTCCGCTATGAATCACATGCGGTATAACGACCTTCAGGATAAAACCATACAGCTTGATACGGAATCTGAATATTACAGCGCTGTATCGGATCAAATAAGCCCTGCCGCTAAATTGGAGGATATCTTCCTGATGTATAATGACGACGGCCAGCTTGTATTCCAGGCGTACATATATGATTCCGACGAAGGCGAATTATTATCATACGAGATTCCCGCGATAGTGACCGAAGGCGGGGCGAACTAAAATGCGCCGGCTAAGGACGATTTATAAAATAAGGCTGCTGGCATTGCTCCTTCCGTGCCTGCTCCTTATGTCGTGCTCGCTCAGGAATAATAGCATACCAAAGCCTGAGAGGGTTGAAAGCGCGGCAATTATAATTGGGAACCTGCCCATTGATGGAATAAGGTACAAAAGCATTGAATTCCGTATGGATAGCCGTACGGCTTCTGAAACGGTGGAGTTTCATAACAGAATATCGAATTACAGATCCAATCCGAATATTAACAGTGCTAAATGGACCGTTGATATAACCTATACTCTGAACGATGGAAGCCTTATTCAGGACAGCATCGAAAAGATAGGCGGCGAAGAGATACTGATCAATTTTGTACAGGCCCATGAGGCGTTCATAGTCAGCAAAACGGAGTCAGGCCTTATGGGATAAGTTAAATGTTATACACAGTAACCGAAAGCGGGGCGAACTAAAATGCGCCGGTCAAAGACAATTTGTAAAACAAGGCTGCTGGCATTGCTCCTTCCGTGCCTGCTCCTTATGTCGTGCTCACTCAGGAATAATAGCATACCAAAGCCTGAGAAGGTTGAAAGCGCGGCAGTTATAATCGGGAACCTGTCCATTGATGAATTGATATATGAAAGCATTGAATTCCGTATGGACAGCCGTTCTGCTTCTGAAGCGGTGGAGTTCCATAACAGAATATCGAATTACAGATCTAATCCGAATATTAACAGCGATGCCTGGACCGTTGATATAACCTATACTCTGTTTGACGGGAACCAGGTTCAGGAGAGCTTCCGAAAGATAGGCGGCGCGGAGCTGCTGATCGATTTTGTACAGGCCCATGAGGCGTTCATAATCAGCAAAACGGAGCAGGCTCCGGTGGAATGAGTTTACAGGCTTAAGCGTACCGGCAGATAAGGCTCCGCATAAAGGACGTGTATGACTTCCGGCCCCAATGCGAAGCCTTATTTAACTATGATATGTAATCCTTAAATAAGCAAAAAGAGAAAGCAAAACGCAAAAAGAAGAGCTTATCAGGAAATTTAACGGGCTGGAAATTGAGAATATGGCGGAAGTAACCCAGCTTAATGAATTAAAAGGCGGGTTTATCAATTTGAAATACAAATTTCAGGGCGGACAGCTTGTAAAGCTTTGAGACGGCGGCAAAACATACTGCGGGGCTGAAATTTACAAGAGAAGCAGCGCACGCTCTGGCTACCGGCGACGGGTACCTGCTGGTCTGTGAACACGGCAGGTTTTCAATTTAAATTAAAAACCATAAAGCGTGCTAAGCATTTCGGGTATTTCAGGGGCATACGCCAAGCTGGTTTGAAAGCTTGCCGTTGATCTTATCCCCTAACAGTTCTTCACCATCAGCCGCAGAGGGCTTTCACGCATGCATTAGATGCCATGTTCAGTAATATCAGCCGGTTTTCAATAATAAGTTTTAACAAAATACGCCATACTGGAGGTTGACATGAAACTTCGCGCAATTTTTAACCGTGGCGTTGCAGCGCTTGCGGCGTCCATGATATTGATGGCCTGTTCCTGCGGGCAAAATGAACCGATAACCGGCACTGAGACGTCCCCAGGCGCAACGAATTGCGTTACCGCGTCGCCGGATATGCCGCCAGGCCCTGTAAGCAGGCAGCTGACCATTGTCATAGACGCGGGTCACGGCGGCTCGGACGGCGGCGCGGTGGGCAGCGTAACGGGAGTAAAGGAGGACGGGCTTAATCTCGACGTCGCAATACTGCTTAAGGACGAGTTGACGCTTCGCGGGTTTAAGGTAATAATGACGCGGGAGACTGGCGGCTCGCTTGCCAGGACCAAACGCGAGGATATGATGAAGCGCAAGGAGATAATGAACGCTGAGGGAGTGGATATGGTGATAAGCGTTCATATGAACAAATTTGGCGATTCGAGCATAAGCGGTCCGATGGCATTCTACATGCAGGGCTCACCCGAAGGCGAAAAGATGGCAAAATGCGTGATAGACGCCTTATGCGATAAACTGGGGCATCCGAGAAGGCTTGCCAATCCAGGCGATTATTTTGTAATACGCGAAAGCAAGCCAACCGCCGTTATAATAGAGTGCGGCTTTCTATCAAACGCTTCGGATGAGAAAAAACTTAACGACCCTGGGCACCGAAAATTGCTTGCTGCGGGAATAGCGGATGGAATAGAAGCATATGTGGATACGAAATCGTAGAAAGTGGCGCAATGATTACCAAGTTCATCATTTGTTTACAAAATAACTGCTGTTTAACAGGTGTAATCCACTAGATATGGTGTATAATAGTTATTGTAGAGATCAATGTTTTTTCTCCATCCTCCTTTATGTACTGAACGCGACACGCGGACGCCCCCCTGACCACGGGACGTCCGCGTGTCTGCTTTTATAACATGTTTTTGTTAAACTCCTGTTATGTTTTTAAAAAACGCGTTGTTTTGAGGCTTATGCAGGTATATAATTAACCTGCATTATTTATTTATAGAGGGGTCGTTAATGATAACTGATTATCATCTTCACAGCCGTCATTCCTTTGACAGCAACGCCGATCCTCAGCAAAGCATTGAGAGGGCGGCCAAACTTGGAATTTCG
>CAYSKA010000159.1:0-3580 GCA_964431505.1 uncultured Oscillospiraceae bacterium | reverse complement strand
CTTCGAAGTAAAGCGGGCCGCGCCATATGCTGCGGTCCGCTTTACTTATTGGGGTATAATTTATTGTAAATTGAGCAATTTTATGATAGTATAGTTATACAATTTTATAGTGGAGTATAATAATGGACAGCAAAAATAAATCCGCAACCGCCTGGATGAGCATAATAGCGGTGACTGTGCTGCTCGCGTTTTGTTCGCTACTTTTCATTATCGGGGACGCTTCTACATCATTTGAAATTGCCGCCTCACCCGCTGCAAGCGCCTCCCCGTATCAAACGCAGTCACAGATAGATTTGATTATATTTGAAAACTGTATTTCCATTGACACATTTTTGGCAAACGCTGAATTATATGGTTTAAAAACAACGCCTGTCATTATCAGCAAGACAGGTAGCGTTCATAAATACGGGCTTGCGGACTCTCCTGCCGGCGGGGCTGACCTTATAATCTCAGTAGGCCAAACCGGCCTTGCAGAATCCTTTACCCTTACCGCGCGCATCGCGCCTAAGCCTGAAAAGCCTGAGGAAGAGTCCCTTATCCTCATGGATTTATACGAGCATGAGATTGAGCTGTACAATTCATATCTTTTATGGCTTGAAGATACATATATCGCACTGTCACAGGCGTTTTGCATCAAAGCTAGGCTTAATTACGCAGGCGCGCTGACGATGTGGCACACTGCCAGCGAAACCATTCACGACCAAAAGCGCCGCGACTCGGCATACGGTCCGTTTATCATGGAAGTATACTCCAATATTTCAGATGATTGTAACATAATAACTATATCAATGTTTGTATCTCAGAACTAACCTGGCGCTAGGTTAATGATATAAAGCTAGAACCGCTTTTAAACAATATCGTCTCATGGAATATACGGTCGTTTTTAGTCGCCTATAGGCATTCTACTGAAGCTAAATTTAAATTTGTGTTCATTAATTTTCTGCCATTTTACCTTGTAATAGCGCTGATACAATGATATAATTTAGCTGAAACATGGATGTGTGCTGTTTTTGATAGCCTTATCCGCCCTTATGGTGGCCATGCTGTACTATGGACGATTAGGCGGCCTTGGATTATCTCCATGCATGTATCCACAATATGATAATTTCAAGGAGGAGAACATGAAGAGAACACTTGCAATCGTTTTATCACTGGTGCTGGCTTTCGGCGCATTTTCGCTGACGCAGGCAACAGAACCGCAGACCTATACGTTTGTGGTAGGCACAGTTGAAGCCGAAGCTGGAGAAACAGGCGTCCAGGTTCCCGTCACTATGCCGAATCTCGCCGCTATAAATGTTATAATAGAATATGACCCAGAGGTTCTTACCTATGTGGGTGTTACTGATGAATCAATCATTGTAAATTCAAATGAAGCCGGCGTGCTCAATATTGCTGTAGTACATTTTCAATCAAATTATGGCACGGAAACCGCTTTCTGTCTCAAGTTTGACGTAAGCGAAAACTTCAGCGAAACCACTCCGATTACGGTTGCTGAAATTGACAGCGCGTCCACGATCATCGACGAGCGCACCGTTGACGTTAGCGCCAGCACCGTCATTCCTACTAGCGGAGCTATAACGGCACCCGAAGTAGCTATGTACGAAGTAACCTTTGTCGACGGACTTACCGAAGAAATCATTGAAACCCAGTCCGTTGAAGAGGGCATGGACGCCGTTCCTCCCGAACCTCCCGTTCATGAGGGATATAACTTTATAGGTTGGGAAGGCGACTACACCAACATAACCGAGAACACGCTCATCACTGCCCGCTATGTGGAAGAGGGCGTTGAGACGTTCACCGTAACGGCTGAAGCTGGCGAAGGCGGAACCGTATCCCCCGAAACCCAGACGGTTGCAGCTGGCAGTGCTGCTACAATAACCATTACTCCGAATGAGGGATATGAGATTTCGTCAATAACCGTAAATGGTGAAAAGGTTGTATTAGCTGATGACGTCGATGTAACAAAAGAATATGAATATGTAATTGAAGGCGTTGATGCTGATCTCGACGTAAAGGTTGAGTTCACTAAAACTGGAGCAGAGCCCACTCCTCCCGTTGAAGATCCCGACCCGCCGAAGGCAGGCGCTGTTTCAGCTATAGCACTGGCTATCGGAATGATCACCGTTGGCGCAGGCACGGTAGTATTGCGCAAAAGGTCCAAGTAATTCCAGGATATGATATTAAAAACAGGCCGTAATACGGCCTGTTTTTGTATTTTAAATTATCTAATATTTATCCGATCATAAAAACCCTTCTGTGCGTGCATCGCCCTCCTTTAAATGCCTGAACAATATGGTAGTAGCTATCTCTTAACAATCCCTGCGTTTAAGCCATCTGCTTATTCCCTTAAAGACGCACTTTGCGTCCGCCGTTATTCCTTCAAAGGCGTTTGCCCTATAGATGTTTATGAGAACAAGTATAGCTATAGGGCCAAATATCAATCCCAGCACCCCGTAAAGCCTTGTTCCAGCATACATTCCTATCAGGGACGCAAGAGGGGTTAATCCCATATTGCTGCTGAGCAGCTTGGGCTCGGTAAAGCGCCTTATGGACATCTGAACAAGATATAAAACCGCCAGCATTATGCCCCGCGATATGTCCCCGATTAAAAAGCATATTATTGACCATGGAATCAATAGCGTCCCATTGGCGAAAAGGGGAAGAAACTCAAGCACGGCCAGGATGAAGGCAATAAGCAGGGAGTATTCCTGCCCATATATCGACAGCACGGCAGACGAGATTACGAATACCATAAGCGCGTAGATGGTTTCAACCTTCAGGTAGCCAAAAACGCCCTTTCTCAGGCTTGTCAGGGTAAGGCGCACCCTTTCGTTCGTGTTAACGGCGAACATATCATTGATCCGTTTACGAATGCGGCCGTAATCCTTTGCTATAAAGTATGTTCCGAATATGAGAAAGTTCGCATAGATAAACGCGGTTGGCAGGTGAGCGGCAAAGTCTACGGTAGATTTTATTATTCCTGACGCTGTCTCCGAAATCACATTTGTAAGCCATGTGGATACGGAGGCAAAAGCGCTGTTGAGCGTCTCCTGCAGCCCTGGATCCATATTGTTTATGAATCCTAATACCCAATCAGTGGCGCTTTCAAGCATCCCTATAATTCCGGTTATCAGGTGCTGATAGTTGTTGGCGGCCTGCAAGAGCTGGCTTATGCTTGTGTGCACAATTAAGTATACGGCTGCGGCAACAGCAATATAGATCATAAATGTCCATATTATGCTTGCTGCGGTTCTGTGCATCCTCAGCCGCGACGTAAAAAGCGTTATCGGCTTTTGTAGAAGATGGGCAATAAAAAACGCTATTATAAACGGTGAAAGCGCCAGCCATACTGCGGGACCGGCCCATATAGTTATTAAAACCGCTATAAGGACGATCACTGCCCTTAACAGCAGCTTCAAAAAGGCCCTCAGTTCAACGCTCATGCTTTATCCCTCCAGCTTTAGAGTTTACAATACTCGATACAATTATGTTAAATAAACTAACGTCCAAAACATAAATTTAAGCTGCAAATTCAGTCCGTAAATCACTATGCCGGCCTTGTCCTACCGCTAATCCTATT
>CAYSKA010000158.1:2948-3614 GCA_964431505.1 uncultured Oscillospiraceae bacterium | reverse complement strand
CACATGCCAGCGTATATTTTTATGATATAAATTTGATAAAATGCCGTTACTTCCATATAATTTAATAAAAGCCGTTTACAACGGGCATTTATGCTGTTAAAATATTATGTGGCGTTTTATAAGCCGTTTTTTAACTTATGCTAAATTATCCTATATAGGGGGAACGTTTTAAATGAAATCTTATACCGCGAAGGAAATCCGCAATATTGGCCTGTTTGGACATGGTGGAGAGGGCAAGACAACGCTTACAGAAGCTATGCTTTACAATGCAGGACTTCTAGACCGCATGGGACGCGTGGAGGATGGAACTACCACGACGGACTATGATCCGGAGGAGGTCAAGCGCACGGTTTCGATAAGCATGGCCGTAGCGCCTTATGAATGGAAGAATACCAAGATTAATATTATTGACACCCCCGGCGGCTTTGATTTTTACGGGGAGGTCGTTGAAGCAATGGCGCTTGCCGACTCTTCGCTGATAGTTGTCGGAGCGGTTTCAGGTCCAGTGGTTGGTACTGAAAAGGCAATGGCCATGTGCAAAAAGGCCGACAAGCCAAGGATGATAGTAATAAATCAAATGGACAGGGAAAACGCCAATTTTGACAAGGTGATGGACGCCCTAATAGAAAAGTTTGGCCCGTCGGTTGTGCCGATTCAGCTTCCGAT
>CAYSKA010000158.1:0-2938 GCA_964431505.1 uncultured Oscillospiraceae bacterium | reverse complement strand
GGAGCGTTTAAGGGCTATGTCGACCTCACTACGATGACGGCTAATATGTTTGATGGAAAGGGCGTTAAAGCAGTTGCTATACCCGGCGCCCTGGAAGCGCGCGCAGAGGAGCTGAGGGAAGCGCTTACCGAGGCGGCTGCCGAGAGCGACGAAGAACTAATGATGAAATACTTTGACGAGGGTACCCTAAGCCAGGATGAAATTATAGCGGGCTTATGCGCGGGCGTGAGGGAAGGAATTGTCACGCCTGTGTGCTGCTGTGCGGCTCAGCCCAATATTGGCGTTATAACCCTTATGGATAACCTTATACATTATATGCCCACAGCGGATACTGCTAAGCCGCGCGCTTCGGTAAGCGCGAAAACAGGCGAGCCGTGCGACCTGACCCAGGGCAAATTTGCAGCCCAGATAATGAAAACGGTTGCAGATCCGTTTGTAGGAAAGATTTCACTTATGAGAGTATATTCAGGTGCGCTTTCCACCTCCGTAGCACCCTATAATTCCAATGCTGAAAAGAGTGAAAAGCCAGGCACTGTTTATATGATGCGAGGCAAGAACCTGATAACTGTGGATAAGATTGAGGCAGGGGACATCGGCGCAATGGCAAAGCTGCAGTTTACAAACACCGGCGATACGTTATGCGATAGCTCCGCGCCAATCGTATTTGCTGAGCTTGAGTTCCCAAAACCCTGTATATTCCAGGCTGTAACTGCCAAGAAGCAGGGCGAGGAGGATAAGATAATCTCCGGACTTAACAGGCTTAAGGAGGAGGATCCGACGATAACCCTGGAAAAGAACGCTGAAACGGGCGACGTTCTCCTTTGCGGATTGGGTAAGGCTCATATTGAGATAACTTGCGCCAAACTAAAGAACAAGTTTAAAGTTGAGGCGCAGCTCAACGATCCTAAGGTTCCATATCGTGAGACAATACGCTCTATGGCGGAAGCCGAAGGAAAGCATAAGAAGCAATCCGGAGGAGCAGGGCAGTTTGGCGTAGTGCAGATGCGGTTTGAGCCGTTTCCTGAGGGAGATTTCGAATTTGTAAACGCTATCGTTGGCGGCGTTGTGCCAAGGGAATTTGTACCAGCCGTTGAAAAAGGGTTGAAGGAGGCAATGCAGCGCGGAGTTCTTGCGGGATATCCGATGAGGGGCGTTAAGGCCACGCTCTATGATGGTAAATACCATCCCGTCGACTCCAAGGAAGTAGCGTTTAAATCCGCTGCCAGGCTTTCCTACAAGGCGGCGTGCGCCAAGGCCAGCCCAGTATTGACAGAGCCGATCTACCGCTATGACGTTCTCGTGCCTGACGAGTACATGGGAGATATCATGGGGGACATGAACCGGCGCCGCGGACGCGTAATCGGAACGAATCCGACGTCGGAGGGCACAGAGGTAATAGCAGAAGCTCCGCTTTCAGAGATGTTTAACTATGCGACAGACCTTCGTTCCATGACGCAGGCCCGTGGTTCCTTTAAGATGGAGTTTGTGCGCTATGAGGATGTTCCAGCAAACATAGCCCAGAAGATAATAGAGCAGGCTAAGAAGGATGAGGAAGACGACGAGTAAGGAATTACTTGCTTATAATAAAGGAGAAACTAAAGCCCTGCAGGCCTTGCTAGCGGGGCTTTTTAAATCTTACTTAAATTAAAATTAGGGAACTATTTTTCACTGGTTGAATTGTGTAAATAATTAAGTCTATTTTGTTCAAGAGAGACTGGTGATATCCCTTGACCCAGCCCGCAGAATGTGCAGCGCTTGTTTACAAATACATGTACGTCAAGAGAATACGCCTTGCAATAGGTGCAGCGCGTTTTATGCCCGCTTGCGGAGTATGGTTCATACGTTTTACTGTATGAGCCGCTGTGCGTGTGCTGATGGGTACATACCTCCATGCCGCGCCTGTCCTGCGTACGCACGCCCATAGAGGAACTGTAATACCGGTTCATTATGCTGCTGGAGTTGTATACATGGTAAAGGCCCGCGATATGGCCGATTTCATGGGCGATCACCTTGTTTATTCCAGCAGTGCCAAGGCTTTTAATGTTGTTATGTAAAATTTTCATTCGCCACTTTGTTATGTGGTCACTGCTGTTAACCGAGACGACTTGAACATATGCATACGAGGGATCACCTTCTGAAGGGGACCCAGCCGGCGTTGTGGTATCCAGTGTTATAATATTTGGACTGGTAGTACTTAGCGACAGCGTTATATAGCTGCTGCCCCATAAAGCTAGGGCGCTTGAAAGATTTTCATTATAACCATAATCGGAGAATAAAGGTCCATAAGTATATGTGGTGCTTTTACTCCCTAGGTGATCCCAGCCGCTTACAGTCCATCCTGTTGTGGAATCGGTGGAGAATGTCTGTATGCTCAATGATTTCACAACAGGAACAAAACAAACTACCAACAAAAACGCTAATGCTAGCGATATTATCCTTTGTTTAATCATTGTTATTTACCTCCAGCCGGACGGCATTGAAGCTCTAATCTGTTCGTAAAGTTCATTTTCGCCTATCATCATCATCCACGCTTTGGCTGATATTGACTCATAGCTTTTTTTGATCAACTTACTCTGGGAAGTTTCATACACTCGAATGAATTCCTCGCACGCCTCTTTAAACGCTTCCCCCTTTTGCCCCCTATATTGCAGGGCCTTAGTAAGGCTTTCGTCTGAAAGCTTGAGGGGCCCTACGTCTTCTAAAGCATTACTCACCGCAAAGCTGTCCCCCAATTTGAGCGCGATGGAGAACGGGTCGCCGCTAAGATAGTCAAACGCGCTGTAAAATGGGTCGGAAGAAACCGCGGCAATGAAAAGACATTCAATGGATTCAGTGGGAAGAAGGGCATCCCCTTCATAGCGCCTTGACGACTGGGCATTGGATACTGTAACTATATCGCCAATCCCGAGGCTGCTGTATGAGGCGCTCTCCACACCGC
>CAYSKA010000157.1:0-3666 GCA_964431505.1 uncultured Oscillospiraceae bacterium | reverse complement strand
CTTGTAATTGGTCCATTTCCAAACATTAAATTCACACCAACAGTTGTTAAATATCTGATCAATATCTTCTGCTGTAAAACGCCGTAAAATAAGCCTTTCGGTCTCAAGTAATTCTGTTCCCTTATGCGCCATTTTTCCCTCCCTGTTAGATACGATTTGATTTATATTCCACCCTAACTTTTACAATGGCATTATACCATACACGCATTGTGGCTTCTACACATATTAGTAAATTGGCAATGGACAATAGTTTTTAAAACATAGTGGGTTTGGGATACTGCTCAACAAGTAATTTTTCGGAAGTGCGGCCACGCTTCCTATGCTTGCTACGGGACTTTTCACACATAAAAGTTAAAAAGGAAGGAAAAGAAATGAGCGGATAACAGCATATGACCATTATATTTGTGGTGCCCAAATGGCGCCTGGCTTTCCAAAACCACGCTGTAAGAAGTTATAACAAGATATAAGAAGATATGTGAAAAAGCCTTGATTGCAGGCCTCTTCGCGGCGATACTTATAAGAGCCTATAAGACAATTTTCATCTATTCAATCAATAAAAATTTAAGCGGCCGCGCCAGGCAATGTACTATTTGCGGGTTTAAGACGGGGCGTCCATACCGGTTGACCCAAATCCGCCGGCGCCGCGCTCCGTTTCTTCGGATACCAGGCCTTCGGCGGTCGTAGCGGTATATACCGGCTTCAGCACCAACTGCGCTATTCTTGCCCCAATCTCAATTTTGTAGGCCTCGCGTCCATGGTTTATCAAAATTACGCCTATTTCGCCGCGGTAACCCTCGTCAATCGTTCCTGGAGAGTTTAATACGGTAATCCCGTGTTTTAGCGAAAGCCCGCTCCTTGGCCTAACCTGCAGCTCGGTGCCCTCGGGCAGCCGTGCGCGCAGGCCGGTGCGAACCAGCTTTATCTCGCCTGGTGACAGCACGCACTCGTCCACCGAGCACAGGTCCATTCCAGCATCGCCTTTGTGTGCATATTCGGGAATGCGGGCATGGGGGTTAGTCTTTTCGAATACAATTTTCATGTCTTTCTCCTGTGTTGTGCTTAAAGCTTTTCATATTAAAGCATGCACGCTAAATATAATCGGATATATATGCCTTGTCATTGGGTATTGCGCTCTCAAGAAGCTTTATGGTTTCATCGTCGGCTGAAAGCCGCTCCATGGAGCGGAGGTATGACGGCCTTTTATAGCCTAAGAGCATAGCTGTAAGCGTGCCGATGGACAGGCTGGCCTGAGCCTGTGAGACATGGTCATGAAGCTCCGCCCGCCCTCTGCCGTCGAGTTTCAGGGTGAAGGGCCGGCTGTTTATATCCAGCATAGGGTCTTGTACCATAAAGGTGAATTCCGCGCCTTGACACCCCTTGGTAAAGTTATAGTGGGTCAGAAATTGCCGGGCATCCACTATCCGCCCCATTATGTACGGACGTACGGTTTCCTTTATGTCGCTGTCCTCAAGCCAAAAGGCGATGGGCTCGTTGGAATAATTGCTCCCGCTTACCTCATATATCATGGATTCATGAGCGCCTATGTATTTCCATAGCCCCTTCCACGCCTCAATATCCATATAAACCATTTCCTTAACGTGCATTATCTCATCCTTGATCAGATATACCATGTAGCCCGAGGGTTCGCCATCGGCGGTGTAATAGATGGCCACCATCGTGTCGTCAACGTCCCAGCGCCAGTATTCATACCAGGCCAGATCGTTTCTGAATATGCAGCCGTGGGTTTTCCTGGCAAAGCGCCCGTGCAGCCTTATCAGGTCAATGCTGTTATGGGCCACCCTCCGTACATATCCCGGAACCGACAGCTTTCTTGGAAGCTGGTGATCCTTCACCCTAAACGCCATCTTGTCCGAAACCAGCTCCCAGCCCTTATGCCGGTACAGCGGAATGGAGTATGGGTATAACAGCGAAATGCTTTGACCCAGCCTGCACATCTCATCAAGGCATCTTTTCATAAGGCTTGACATGAGGCCCATTCCGGTGTATTCGGGATAGGTCGCCACGCTGGTTATAAACCCCATATCCCGCGCCGACCCATGTATGTTCATGCGCATTGGATATACTGCAATCTGTGATACAAGCCTGTCTCCGTCAAACCAGCCCAGTACATGTGCCCTTTCAAGCACAGGGAACTTCGACTGGCGTATATCGTCGTCCTCCCAGCCGCATTCAAGAAGCGTCTTCTCCGTAACCTGAAACGCGTAGCGCAATAGGTCGTTGTACTGCTCCAGGTCAGAAGGCTCCAGCTTGCGTATATGCATGTTTTTTGTAACGCTTTGCATAATTCATCTTCCAATTCCGGCGGGCCGCGTTGCATTGGCCTTTGCCGGTTACATATTACCATATTTCGCGCTGCGTTGGAAGCGGGCCAGGTATGCGGAATTGCGGCGAAGAAAGAAAAAGCCTTAGCGCAGGACACAAGCCGCATAATTCTGCGTAAGGGCGGCTGGATTGAGCATAAATCTAATAAACTATTATACGTTAAAGATGGAATTGTCTGCAAAAACCGAGGATTAGCAGCAATAAAACCGCATAATAATCCGATTGCGGCGCTTGACTGCCGGCTATATGTATTATATAATTAATATGTAAAATATATATTTTGTAACATTATTTTTCCGTATACCGGTATGAATTAAGTAAGGCGATGCTTATGATATGAATAAAAATTTGATTCCGTACTTACACATATCTCAAAGCGAAGGGGGGAGCATAATCAGTCTAAAAGCCGGAAGGTCTTTCCTGGGGCGGTCTATCAGGGCCTGCTCATACGCGGCCCGATAAACATGGCGCGCAGGCTGAGGGTACGGTTATATAGGCAAACCCATTGGCGTAACACGCTAAAAGACTAAACACGGAGGTAATATAATGCGATTCAAAAGAACCCTAAGCATTATGGTATGCCTGGTATTAACCCTTGTGGCAGTCAGTCCGGCCCATGCGGGTTCGGGGGATACATGCCAAAAGCTATACGCGCATGAAAACTACGTGATAAAAATTGAATCCATCAGCTATATGCCGCTGCCTGACGACAACGAAAACCATACCACAATCGTGCGCGGTACAGGGATATGCCATGACTGCGGGCATGAATGGCCCAATATCGACAGGTCTATCCGCCGCCATGTAAGCGATGGAAGCTCGGCCTATCTTGGCTGCTACGAGGGAAATGACGGCAGATATCACCTTTACTCAACGGCATGTTCCCAATGCGGGTATGAGTATACGTATACCGCACCCTGCGATATCCACTGCCCCATCCGCCAAGGCGGATAAAACGTACAGTTGATGAAAGGAAGCGCATCGCGCTTCCTTTTGCGTAGATGCTGCACATAGCGCCCTGTTTTTGGTTTTGCTTTTGCCTATGGGGCGCCCACCATTCCTATGAAAAGCGCTGTAAATCCTTCTTTTATATCTCTTGTGCACAAAAAAAGCGCCGCCTTAGGATATTTCCGCTCTTTTTTGCAAGTTCCGGCGTAATTGAGCCGCAAGGCTTTCCCCAAGGGTATGCTTCAGGTATGTTGCAGCTATTTAAACAGAATCCCCTTACGGTTGGCGTCGAAATTCCCGCACAGCAGGTTAATGGCCAGCTCATCAATCGAGGCAATGCTCACCAAGACGCAGATGATATATATATACATGGCG